>DATCBL010000155.1:0-5846 GCA_036511875.1 Acidimicrobiales bacterium | reverse complement strand
GGCGATCTCGGCGGCCTCCCGCCGGACGGGGAACCAGGCAAAGGGATGCTCGGCGGCCACCGCGGTGAGCGGAGCCAGCAGCCGACCCAAGTCCTGGCGGTGGGCGGGGCTGTCGTGCCCGGCCCTCGAGGCCAGCACGCTCTCCAGCATCGGGTAGACGTGGATCGGGAGGAGCAGGCCAATGGCCGACTCGGCCGGTCCCACCCCCGCGCCGTCGTCGCCGACCACCGGGTCGGCCGGCAGGTCGGTGGCCCCGGGGTCGGGGGGCAGGCCGGCGGTCCGCCGGGCCCGGGAGGAGCGGATGGCCTCGGCCCCGGCGATGAGCGTCACCGACAGCCGGCCCCGGGCGATGTCGGAGGCGGCCCGGTTGACCAGCCATTGGGGGGTGTTGCCCCCGATGGTGGTCACCTCAGCGACCCGGGCGTCGACGCCGAGGCGTCGGGCCAGCTCGGACGCCGGCGCCGGTCCGGCCCGGGTCATCACGTTGACCACGGACAGGCGGTCGATCGCTCCCCGGAGACCGCTGGCGTCGGCCAGGGCCTCCTCGCCGGCCCGGGCCATCAGGTCGACCGGGTTGACCAGATCGAGACGCTCGATGGCCTGGCCCGAAGCCACCACCACCGGGATCCTCTCGGGATCGGGCCGCGTCGCGGTCACGGGGCGGGGTCGGTCATCGGGACGGGTCGGTCATCGGATCACAGGGCCCGCACCGGGTGCGGCCCACGGGGCGTGCCGGGGGGCAAGCTACCATCGCCATCCGATCCGGGTGACCGGCGCCGGGCACGGAGTGGAAAGGTGGGGACGGTGTCCTCCAACGCACAGCAGTCGGTGGACCCGGAGGCCGCTGTACCGTGCCTGCCCGAGGGCTTCCTCTTCGGGGTGGCCACCGCCGGGTTCCAGGTCGAGGGGGGATTCAACGGGCCCGGGCAGCCGGCCAACAACTGGCTGGCCTGGGAACAGGTCGGGAGGGTGGAGCGCTCCGGGAACGCCGTGGGCTTCTGGGAGCGACCCGAGGAGGCCCTCGATCGCGCCGCCGGGCTGGGGTGCGACAGCTTCCGGCTGGGGGTGGAGTGGGCCCGGGTCTGGCCCGACCCGAGCGGGGTGGACGCCTCGGCCCTGGACTCGTACGCGGCCATCGCCCGCGGGTGCGTCGAGCGGGGGCTCGAGCCGCTGGTGACCCTGCACCACTTCACCCATCCGGCGTGGCTCGGCGATGACCTCTGGCTGCGGCCGGACGCCCCCGATCGCTACGCGGCGTGGGTGGAGGTGGCCGCCGAGGCCCTGGCCCCCTGGGTCCGAAACTGGGTCACCATCAACGAGATCAACGTGCTGGCCATCGGCACCTGGCTGCTCGGCATGTTCCCGCCCGGGCGGTCCCTGGCCTTCGAGGACGCCGCCATCGCCACCGATCACCTCCTGACCGCCCACGTCCGGGGGTACGAGGCCATCCACCGGCTCCGGCCCGACGCCGTGGTCACCACCAACAACAGCTGCATGAGTGCCTACACCTACGACCGCCTGTTGATCGACGTGCTGCTGGCCCGGAGTGCGGGGGTCGAGCGGGGCGGGGTCGACGGGTGGCTGGAGGAGCGAGCCCGGACCCACGACGCCCTGGTGCCCGCCACCGGGATCGCCGAACGCCTGGTCCGCCGGCTGGGCGCCGGGACGGCCCCCTACGGGCGCCGCCGGGCCGGGACCGGCGCCGGTCGGTCCGACGGGTTGGTGCACCGGCCGCGGCCGGTGCCCCGACGGGCCGTGGACGCCGTCTACGACAGTCCCCACGAGCGGACGCTCGACGCCCTCGGCCTCGACTGGTACGACCCCATGGTGGCCCGGCACTTCCGCCTTCCCGGTCACCGCACCGCCGGCGGGCGCAACCCCCGGCCCACCCGGGAGCTGTGGGACGACGTCCCTGACCCCCCTGGGCTGGCCCGCTGGCTCTCCGACCAGCACGACCTGGCCCCCGGGCTCCCGCTCTGGGTGGTCGAGAACGGGCTGTGCAACCGGGTCCGGGAGGGACGCACCCTGCCCCGGCTGGACGGTTGGGACCGTCCCCGCTATCTGCGCGACAACCTGGCCGCGGTGGTGGCGGCCGTCGACCGCGGCGTCCCGGTGACCGGGTACTGGCACTGGTCGTTGGTCGACAACTACGAGTGGGGGTCGTACGAGCCCCGCTTCGGCCTCTACGGCGTCGACCGCCACCGCGGCGAGGACGGGATGCGCTGGCTGGAGACCGACGCGCTCGGTGCCGACTCGGCCGGCGCCTACCGGGACATCATCGCCGGGCTGCGCGCCGGCGATCGGTCCGTGTTGCGGTCCGGCTGAGGGGTCACTCCGCCCCGACCGCGCCCAGCTGGGCGAGGATCAGCTCGGCCTGGTCGACCATCTGGGCCACGATGCTGGCCGCCGGCATCAGCGTCTGGATGGCCCCCACCCCCTGACCGGTCGGGTAGCACTCGCGCTCGGGGTCGATCCCGAGGGTGTCCTCGCCCCCGCCCAGATGGAACGCCCCGTCCTCGATGGACCGGCCCAGCTGGGCCGGGAACGGCGCCAGCTCGCCCGGGTGCTCCTCGTAGAAGCCGGTGTAGGCGTTGCGCACCACCCGCATGGTCTTCCCCGAGAAGGCCCGGCTGATGGTGGTGCCGTCCTCCTTGGTCCGCACCAGGGCGTCCTTGTAGCCGGCCACGCCCCGGGCCTCGGGTGTGGCGATGAACCGGGTGCCGACCCACACCCCGTCCGCCCCGAGAGCCAGAGCCGCGGCCAGGCCCCTCCCGTCGAAGATCCCGCCGGCCGCCACCACCGGGATGTCGGCGCCGACCGCGTCGACGATCTGGGGGACCAGGGGCATGGTGGCCACCAGTCCGGTGTGGCCCCCGGCCTCGGTGCCCTGGGCCACCACGATGTCGCACCCCGCCTCGAGCGCCCGGCGGGCGTGGTCCACCTTGCCGCACATGTTGACCACCAGGACGTCGTGGCGGTGGCAGAGCTCGACCACCTCGGCGGGGACCCCGAGCCCGGCCACGAAGACCGAGGCCCCGCCGGAGATGACCAGCTCCACCTGGGCCACCAGGTCCCCGGGCATGGCCGTCAGAAGGTCGACGCCGAACGGCTTGTCGGTGGCCGACCGCACCTCGGCGATCTCGGCCACCATCTTCTCGGTGCTCATGGTCGAGGCCCCGAGGCACCCGAAGCCGCCGGCCTCGGACACCGCGATGACCAACGGGGCGTAGGACACCCCTCCCATGCCGGCCAGCATGACCGGGTGCTCGATCCCGAGGATCTCGGTGAGCCTCGTCTTCATGGCCATCTCCTCCAGTGGTGGTTCGCGGCGGCATCCGGTCTCGGTCGCACCGGCGTCTGGGGGAACCCTAGGTGGTCCGCCCCGGGACGGGCCCACCGCGGGCCCGGCCGGTCGGGAGAGGGACGGGCCCGCGGCTCGCTCAGATGAGGTAGGGGCAGTGGCGACATCCGCTCTGGCAGCACTCCGACCGCTCCAGCAGGGTCGCCGCGGTCAGGACGAACAGGCCGGTGGCCGGATCGAGGTACCCGGCCTCGCCGCGGGCCAGGGCCGCGGCGTGGGCGTCAAGGATCCGCTGGCGCCCGGGATGATCGGCCGGGAGGCGGGAGGGATGGGGCTCGGTGAGTGGACGCGTCTCGTCGGGCTCCGTCGGCGGACGCCCGGGGTCGGGATCCGGCGGCTCACCGGGAACCGCAGGAGGCACCGCTCAGCCCGAGGCGCTCGGGGAGCCCGTGGTCTGGCGGGCCCGCCCCGTCGGGGGGACCGGTGCCCCCAGCCGCTTGGCCCTCGGGCGCCGGCGCTTCGAGTGGGCGTGCCTCGGCCGGGGAGGGGCCGGAGGGCTGGCCACGCTGGCCGGCTCCAGTTCGGCCGGGCTGAAACTGGGCACGAAGTCCTGTTGGCGGACCAGCACCAGGGAGCCCACCGCGCCGGCGAAGGCGATGAACATGCCGACGACCATCAGACGGTCCAGGGTGGTGGCGAACCCGCTCCGGTAGGCGCTGATCAGCGCCTGGCGAGCCCCGGCCCCGGGGAGGGCCGCGGCCGCGTCGTGAATGCCGCTCCCGGTGATGGCCGCGTTCAACCGGGATCCCCCGTGGGCGAGGACGCCCTGACCGGCGGCCGACGCGGTCAGGGCGCTGACGGTGTTGGTGCGGATCTGGTTGAGGAACACCGCGCCCAGTCCGGCGACCCCGGTGGCGATGCCGACCTGTCGGAAAGTGCTGGACGACCCCGTGGCCATGCCGCTCCGCTCCGGAGGCACCACCGACACGGTGGCCGAGGCCAGGACCGGATTGGTGATGCCGATGCCGATGCCGGACACGATGAAGCCCGGAAGCAGCACGGTCCAGGCCGAGTCGGCCCGGACACCGGTCATGAGCCCGCACCCGACGGCGACCAGGAGGAGCCCGGTGCCGAGGAGGTAGCGCGAGTGGATCCGCACGGTCAGCTTGCCCGCCACCGGCGCCACCACGAAGGCCAGCACGGTCACGGGCAGGAGTCGCAGCCCGGTGGCGAAGGGCCCGTAGCCGAGGACGTCCTGGAGGTAGAGGGTGAGGTAGAGAAACAGGGCGAAGATCGACGCCGACAGCGTGAAGGCGGCCAGCGACACGCCGTCCATGGCCGGCCGCCGGAAGAGTTTCAGGTCGAGCATGGGATCCCGTTGCAGCCGCTCGGCCACCAGGAAGACGACCATCAGCACCCCCGAGCCGGCCAGCAGCCCGACGATGGTCGGGCTGGACCACCCCTTGGCGTTGCCCTGGACCAGGGCGTAGACCAGCAGGAACAGCGAGGTCGAGAAGGTGACGAACCCGGTCCAGTCGATGCGGCGCCGCATCGGGTCCCGGGAGTCCCGGACCCGGGCCAGGCAGATCACCACGGCCACCACGCCCAGGGGCAGGTTGACGAAGAAGATCCAGCGCCACCCGATGCCGCTGGTGATGGCCCCGCCCACCAGCGGCCCAACGGCCATGGCCCCGCCCAGTACCGCCCCGTAGATCCCGAAGGCCGTCCCCCGCTCCCTTCCGGCGAAGGCCTGGGCGATCAGGGCCAGCGAGGTGGCGAACATGACGGCACCGCCCACCCCCTGGGCCGCCCGCGACAGGTTGAGCATCAGCGCCGAGGTGGAGAGCCCGCACAGGAGCGAGGACAGCGAGAAGACGACCACCCCGATGGCGAAGACGCGGCGGCGACCGAACATGTCGCCGACCACACCGGCGGTGAGGAGGAAGGCGGCCAGGGTGAGCGCGTAGGCGTCGACCACCCACTGCAGGTCGGCGAACGACGAGTGGAGCGACCGCTGGATGTCCGGGAGGGCCACGTTGACCACGGTGATGTCCAACAGCAGCATGAAGGTGCCGGTGCAGACGGCGATCAGGGTCCACCACTTGCGGTCCATCCTCACCCCCTTCCCGCCGCCGGCATCGGGCATGTCTAGACCCGTGGCCCACGTCCGGGCAAGGGTCGGGGCCGTTCTCCTCAGGCCGTCCCGTACGTGGTGGCCCGGTCCTCGGCCCGTCGACCCGAGCGGAGGAGCTCGTCGGTCACCACGGCCAGGTCGGAGCACAGCTGGTCCACCACGGCGAGATGGCCGGCCTGCACCGTGGCGTGCAGGCTGTCGGGACGGCTCTGGCGGTCGAAGAACCAACCGCCGCGATCGGCCAGCCCGTCGCCCAGGGCGAAGGCATCGATCCGCCCGTCGTTCGGGTCCCCGCCGAAGGCCAGCACCGTGGCGTCGGGGTCACCACGCACAGCCAGCCCGGGCGTCTCCCGCACCGCGGCCATGAGGGTGGAGGCGGCCCGATGGGCGTCGTCGGCTAGACGGAGGTAG
>DATCBL010000154.1:0-4275 GCA_036511875.1 Acidimicrobiales bacterium | reverse complement strand
TGCGCAGCGCCCGACTGGACCGGGCCCTCGCCCGGGCGGGCCGCCGGGGGAGCGCCGTGGTGGGCATCTGCGCCGGGTACCAGATGCTCGGGCGCACCATCCTCGACGATGTCGAGTCCGGCGCCGGCGCCGTCGACGGTCTGGGATGGATCCCGGTGACCACCCGCTTCGCCGAGGAGAAAGTGACCCGGCAACGCCGGGGGACGGCCGGCGGGCACCCGGTCCATGGCTACGAGATCCGGCACGGTCGGCCCGAGCCCGAGGCTACGGTGAGGCCGTGGCTCGAGCTCGACGATCACTACGGACGGGAGCACGAGGGTGTCAACGATCCGGCGGCCGGCGTCTGGGGAACCAGCCTCCACGGGCTGTTCGAGGAGGACGCCTTCCGGGGCGCCTTCCTGGCCGAGGTGGCGAGCCGCCGGAACAAGCGATTCGTGCCCGGCGGACGACCGTTCCTCGCCGCCCGTGACGAGCAGGTCGACCGGTTCGCCGACCTGCTCGAGAAGCACGCCGACCTGGCCGCGCTGGTCGGCCTGATCGAGCGGGGACGTCGATGAACGGGCCCGGGGGAGACGCCCGCGTCGAGGACGTGGCCACCGGGCCCGCCGACGCCCGGCGGTGGCCCCGGCCGGTGCCCCTGATCGGCGATCGCACCTCGTCGGCCCAGCGGGCCGCCGATCCCCGGGGGTGGGCCTTCGACCCCGAGGAGCGCCGTGCCCTCTACGCCGTGGTCGAGGCCCGCCGGGACATCCGGAGGTTCCGCCCCGACGCCGTCCCGCCCGAGATCGTCGAGCGGATGCTCGGAGCCGCCCACGCCGCCCCCTCGGTGGGCCACTCCCAGCCCTGGCGGTTCGTCATCGTCCGCGACGCCGCCACCCGCGACCGGGCGGCCGTGCTGGCCGACCGCGAGCGCCACCGTCAGGCCGCCGCCATGGACGAGGGTGCCTCGGCGCAGATGCTGGACCTGCAGCTCGAGGGGGTCCGGGAGGCGCCGTTGGGGGTGGTGGTGTGCTGTGACCGCCGGGCCCCGGCGGAAGGGGTGCTCGGACGGGCGACCTACGTCGACGCCGACCTGTGGTCCTGTGTCTGTGCCATCGAGAACCTCTGGCTGGCGGCCCGGGCCGAGGGCCTCGGGGTGGGATGGGTGACGCTGTTCCGTCCCGATGACCTGGCCCGGCTGCTGGGCCTCCCCGAGGGCGTCGAGACCCTCGGCTGGCTCTGTGTGGGCTGGCCCGACGAGCGTCCGCCCGATCCCGGCCTGGCCCGGGCCGGCTGGTCGACCCGGCAGCCCCTCGAGGAGGTGGTGATCCACGAGCGGTGGCCGAACGACGGACCACCCCCTCCGGTGTCGAGGGTCAGGAGCCCGAGGCCGGTGGCCATCGTGGGCACCCGCGATCACGCCGACCGGCTGCTGACGCCGCCGGGCTCGCTCGGCGTGCTCGACCGGGCCGTGGACCGCCTCGGTGCGCTGGGCATCGACCCCGAGGCGCCGGTCGGGTTCGTCCTGGTCGGGGCCGACCATCCGGTCACCAGCTACCGGGTGTCGACCTACGCCGACCAGGTGACGCGGGACGTCCTGGAGGCCACGGTCGCCGGGCGCTCGCTCGGCGCCTCGATGGCCTCGGCCGTCGGTGCCGATGTCCTGGCCGTCGACGCCGGGGTGCGCGGTGCGCCGGTCCCCGGGGCCCGACTGCTCCGACCGGGGGACGATCGCGGCGACCTGGTGGTGGCCGACGCCCTCTCGGCCGGCGACGTGGCGCACCTCCTGGCTGCGGCCCGCGCCCTCGGTGCCGGGTTCGGAGCCCGGGTCGTGGCCCTGGGCGAGGTGGGCATCGGGAACACCACCGTGGCCGCGGCGCTGGCCGCCGGTCAGCTGGGCCTCGATGCCTCCGACGTCCTCGGGCTCGGGGCCGGCGGCGACGCCGGGACACTTGAACGGAAACGCACCGCCATCGCCGCCGCGCTGGCCCGGGTCCGCTCGGAGCGGGGCCGGGACCTCGCCGACCCGCTGGCCGCCCTGGCCGCCCTCGGTGGCCCGGAGATCGTGGTCCTGGCCGGACTGGTGCTCGGGGCCGCCGAGGCCGGTGGCCTGGTCGTGCTGGACGGGCTGGTCACCTCGGTGGCCGCGGTGAGCGCGGTGGCCATCGAACCCGCGGCCGCCGCCCACCTGGTGGCCGGCCAGCAGAGTCGTGAGCGGGCCCACCAGCAGGTCCTGGCCCACCTGGGCATCGAGCCCCTGCTGGCGCTGCGGTTCCGTGCCGGGGAGGGTGCCGGGGCCCTGCTGGCCACCCAGATGCTGCTCACCGCGGCCCGGACCCGGGCCGGCATGGCCACCGTCGAGGGGGAGCCGGCCGACCGGTAGCCGGGGGCTGAGACGAACAGGTGTTCGGGTAGGATCCTCGTCGATGGCCCTGTGGCAACGATCCCTGTTCGACCTGGGTGAGACGGTGGAGGTGGGGCCGATCGGCCCGGCCGACGCCCGCCTCGAACTGGGCGGAGATGCCTGGATCGAGTACCGGCCCGGCTGGGTTCGACGGCAGGACCTCCTGTTCGAGCACCTGTTCGACGCCGTACCGTGGCGGTTGGAGGAGCGACCGATGTACGACCGGAAGGTGGTCGTGCCCCGGAAGGTGTCGTTCTACGAGGAAGAGGACGAGCTCCCACACCCGGTGCTGACCGAGGCCCGCCGCGTCCTCAACGGCCGCTACGGCGCCGGTGAGGCGGGAGAGGTGCGCACCACGGGCCTGTGCCTCTACCGGGACGGTCGGGACAGCGTGGCGTGGCACAGTGACCGCATCGGCCAGCAGACCCGGTCCGACACCCTCGTCGCCATCGTCTCCCTCGGAGCGCGGCGGACCTTTCTCATCCGACCGGCCTCCGGCGGGCCGGCCCTCCGCCACCGCCTGGGGGCCGGCGACCTGCTGGTCATGGGAGGCCGGTTCCAGCAGGCCTGGGAGCACTGTGTCCCGAAGACGTCCCGACCGGTCGGCCCCCGCATCAGCGTCCAGTTCCGGACACGCGGCGCCCGTTGACCGGTCCGGCCCGACTCCGGATTGGGTCTTGTACCCTGGCGTGAGCAGCACCTGTTCCCCGCCGACTCCGGGGGCCCCATCGGTCTGACCACGAGGAGAGCCCATGGCCCAGAGCGCAGGACTACACGAGCCCGAGGACCGGCTGCCGGCCGGCGCCATCGATCGACACCGGGCCCTGGCGTCGATCCAGGAGGAGCTCGAGGCCGTCGACTGGTACGACCAACGGGTGGAGGCCACCGACGATTCCGAGCTGGCGTCGGTGCTGGCCCACAACCGGGACGAGGAGAAGGAGCACGCGGCCATGACCCTGGAGTGGCTGCGGCGGAACGACCCGGTGCTGGACCGCCATCTGCGCACCTACCTGTTCACCTCGATGCCGGTGACCGAGATCGAGGGGGCCACGGCCGGGCCCGGGGGCGACGTCGGCTCGCTGGGCATCGGCGACCTCCGGCGCTAGGCGGGGGAGGGGAGGGTCAAGCTCGCTCAGGCCAGCTCGACCTTCTGGTTCCGGTCGTCGACCGGGAGGTCGTCGCCGACGGTGGCGGTGACCTCCAGGTGATCGAGCGTGGCGATACCGGCCAGCACCGAGGCGAAGGCGGCGTCGGCCGCGTCCCGCCCGGTGGCGATGCGCACCATGGCCGAGCGAGGGGCCAGGTCGGTGGTGTCGCAGGAGAACCAGCGCCCGTCCTCCATGAACTCGAACACGGCGTGGAAGTCCATGGGGAAGAGCCCGGGAGCGTAGACCGACGAGAACCGGGCCGGGATCCCCACGGCTCGACAGAGGGCCACGCCGAGATGGGCGAAGTCCCGGCAGGTGCCCACGCCGCTGAGCAGCGTGTGCTCGGCCGAGTCGTGCACCGAGCCCGAGCCGGCCACGTAGCCCACCCGCTGACGGATCCACTCGGCGATGGCTCGCACGCGGGTGTCGACCGACGAGTCCACGCCGAACTCGGCCACCGCGAAGCCCACCAGGCGATCGGAGGGGCAGTAGCGGCTCGGGCGTAGGTAGACCAGGCGCGAGTAGGAGACCGACGGGTCGGGTGCCGCCCCGTCCCCGGGCTCCCCGGGGATGGGCGAGACGGCGGGGACCGGCGAGACGGCGGCGTCCCCCACCGGTCGGCCCGAACCGACGTCGATCTCCGCCCGGTACGACACGGTGAGCCGCCCGGCCGGCGCCCGCACGACGTGGCACCTGGTTCCCTTGGGTCCGAGGAGCGCGGTGGTCGCCACCGGCTCGCTCTCC
>DATCBL010000153.1:0-2568 GCA_036511875.1 Acidimicrobiales bacterium | reverse complement strand
AGCGTGACCTCCGCGGTCCGTTCCCAGGTCATCTGCTCGGCCCGTCGGAGCGCCCCCAAGCTCAGCCGCCGGCGCAGCATCGGATCACCCAGGACCGACCCGGTGGCCTCGACCAGCTCGTCGACCGACGAGACCAGGAGCCCGGACTCTCCGTCGACCACCGCGTCCTGGTGCCCGGCGATGCGGGTGGCCACCGACGGTGTCCCGCAGGCGGCGGCCTCGGTGAGGGTCATCCCCCAACCCTCGCGGACCGACGTCGAGGCCACCACCCACGCCCGCCGGTAGACGTCGACCAGGTCGGCGTCGGTCAGCCGCCCGGGGAGGGAGAACCAGTCGGCGGCATCGGCGGCGGCGATCCGGGACTCGAGGTCGGGTCGCTCGTAGCCCTCGCCCACGATCATGGCCCGCAGGCGGGGGTGGGCCTTCTTCACCGCCACCATGGCCTCGACGAACCGGTCGAACCGCTTGACCGGCACCAGGCGCCCCACCGCCACCACCAACGGATCGCCGTCCCGGACCCCGTCGGGCGAGAACCGGGGGTCGATCCCCGGGGGGACCACGGTGATCCGCTTCGGCGAGAAGTGCAGCCGGTCGACCAGGTCGTGGCGGGCCGAGTCGGACAGGGTGACGATCTGGCTCCGCCGGTAGAACGGAGGGGCCACCCGGTGCTCCAGGGCGTAGCCCAGCCGGGCCAGGTTGGGCGAGAGGACCATGTTCCACATCTCGGCGTGGACGTGGTGGAGGAAGACGATCCGGGGGCAGCGGCTCCACAGCGGGGAGAAGAACGGCATCCCGTTCCAGATCTCGACCAGGCCGTCGCCGGTGCCGATCTTGTGGCGGTACCCGGCCACCGCGGTACGGGGGAACACTGCGTAGCGACCGGCCCGGCGGTTGACGGTGTAGCCGTCCCGGTGGATCTCCCGGGCCGCGCCGTCGACCCGGGACGTCCAGAGGCGGACGTCGATCCCGGCATCGGCCCACCGGGACAGGATCTCGTGGGCGTGGAGCTCGGACCCGCCGGCTTCGGCGTCGTCGAGGTCCCGCCAGGCGACAACGTCCACCCGGCCGACCCCGGCGGCGTCGGCGATCCCCTCCAGGCGGTCGCGGCTCTCGAGTCGGCGGCGGAGGACGGCGTCGCCGGCGCGGTCCCCGTCCCCGGGCTCCGGCCCGGCCGGGACGGGGCCCGTCCCTCGGGAGGTCGCCTCGGATCCGCGGGCCCTCCGGTCTCTGCCACTGCTCACACTGGTCCCCCGGGGTCGCGTTGGCCAATACTACTGACGCCGTCCTCGGGCGCCGGGGTGGGCGTGGCCCGGTGCCACCTCAAGTGGACCAGGGCGAACGCCACCACCACCGCCACGGCCAGCCCTCCCTGGACGGCCAGCTCGGCCCGAGCCGTGGGGACGATGGCGCCGTGGGCCCGATGGATCAGGACCACGAGCACCACCACCCCCACCCCGAGCAGCACCACGATCCACCGCCGGGCCGCCCCGAAGAGGTAGTTGGTCAGGATGACCACCAGCCCGAGACAGGCCATGGCGCCCACCAGGGTGGCGAAGGCCGGGGCGGCCCCACTGAGCTGGGCGGAGAAGAAGGTGCTGAGGAACCACTCCGGGGCCACCAGGGCGATGCCCAGGAGCCCGATGGTGGGGACCAGGAGGAAGACCAGGGTGACGGCCAGCTGGCGCAGGGCGTGGTGGCCCTGGTGCCAGCGGATGGCCGCCTCGGGCAGCACGTAGCTCCCGAGGAGGATGGCCCCGAACACCAGGGACTTGCTGGCCACCGAGATGGCGGCATAGGGGCCCGAGCTGGCCGGGTCCAGCCGGCCCACCAGGATGATGTCGGCGTTCTGGAGCACCCCGAGCAGGACGAAGCCCACGAAGGCCACCCCGAGGTCGATGGAGAGGGTCCGGTCCCGGGCCACCAGATCGGGGGCCAGGGACGCCGCGGCCCGGTGGCTCCAGGCCTGTCCGGACAGCAGCCGGGCGTGGGCGGCGGCCCCGACCTCCCCCAGCAGCAGCCCGACGGCGAACCCGGGGATGCCGAACCCGGCCGCGGCCAGGCTCAGGACGAACACGGTGCGGATCCCGATCTCCACCATGAGGTTGACCCCGAGGCCGGCGTAGCGGCGGTGGCCCTGGAGCACGGCGCGGTCGATGCACAGCAGGAACCACACTCCGCCGGCGATGAGGACGGCGGCGACACCACCGGAGCTGGGCAGGCGCAGGGCCGCGGCCAGGGTGGACTCAATGGCCAGGGAGAAGACCACCCACACGGCCAGGCCGACCAGGGAGCGACGGTACAGCCGGGTGGTCCACCGGTGCACCTCTTCCTGGCGGCCCTGGGCGGTGGCCGCGGCGATGCGCCGCACCACCCCGACCAGGAGCGCCGAGCCCGGCATGGACAGGACGAAGAACAGCCCCAGGAGTTGGGCCACCCCGCCGTACTGGTGGGGGGTGAGGAGCCGGGCGATGAGCACGGTGGCCACGATGTTGAGGGCGTTGGCCACCAGGCCGCCGACAGCGAGGGGCCCGGCCTGGAGGACCCCGCCGACAAAGGATTCGCTGGGCT
>DATCBL010000152.1:0-2351 GCA_036511875.1 Acidimicrobiales bacterium | reverse complement strand
TGTCGGCAAGACGACCGTCTCGGCCACGTTCGCCGTGGCGGCGGCCCGAGCCGGTCGGCGGTCCTGCGTGGTCACGGTCGACCCGGCCCGCCGGCTGGCCAACTCGCTGGGCCTCGACTCCCTCACCAACCGGCCCACCCGTATCGAGGGACCCTGGGCCGGCGAGCTCCATGCGCTCATGCTCGATCCCAAGGGCACCTTCGACGACCTGGTCCAGCGGTACTCGGACTCGGCCGAGCAGGCCGAGGACATCAAGGTCAACCGGATCTACGAGAACCTCACCGGCACCCTGTCGGGTACCCAGGAGTACATGGCCATGGAGAAGCTCTACGAGCTGGTGGAGGAGGGCGGGTTCGACCTGGTGGTGGTGGACACCCCCCCGTCGCGCAACGCCCTCGACTTCCTCGACGCCCCGAGGCGCCTGACCCACTTTCTGGAGAACCGGCTGTTCCAGGCGCTCATGAAGCCGACCCGGGCCGGGCTCAAGTTCATGAGCGTGGCCGCCCAGGCCCTGCTCCGGACCATCTCCAAGGTGGCCGGGGCGGACATCGTGAGCGACGCCGTCTCGTTCTTCCAGGCCTTCGAGGGCATGGAGGAGGGGTTCCGCACCCGGGCGGCCCGGGTGCGCGAGCTGTTGGGGGAGGAGGGCACCTCCTTCGTGCTGGTGGCGTCGCCCCGACCCGACTCGGTGGACGAGGCCGTGCACTTCGCCGGGAAGCTGGCCGAGTCGGGCATGTCGGTGACCGCCCTGGTGGTCAACCGGGTCCAGCCCCGGTTCGCCGAGGACGCCCAGCTGGAGGAGTTGCGCCGGCAGGCCGGTCCCGACCGGGGCACCGCCCTCGATCAGCTGATCGACAACCTGGGCGGCTACACCGCGGCCTCCGACCGCGAGGAGGGGGCCCTGGCCGACCTGGTGGCCCAGGTGGACCCGGCCCCTGTCTACCGGGTGCCACTGCTCAACGGCGACGTCCACGACCTGGACGGACTGGGCACCATCGCCGACCTCCTGTTCGCCTCGGGGCATCCGGCCCCGACCTCCGGCCCCGGGGGCGACCCCCTCAGGGAGCGCTAACGTGTGACGGTGCGCACCATCATCGTGGCCAGCGACGCTCCGTCGGTCAGGGCCGAGGTCGGTGCCATCGCCGAGCAACCGGACATCACCATCCGCGAGGCCCGGTCGGGCCCGGCGGTGATGGCCGAGGTGGCCGAGTCCCTCCCCGACCTGGTGGTGGTGGACCTCCAGATGGGCAACATGGGGGGCATGGCCGTCTGCCTCGAGCTCCGCCTCGAGGCCTCCTACGGCAAGATCGGGCACGTGCCGGTGCTGATGCTCCTCGACCGGCGCCCCGATGTCTTCCTGGCCCGCCGGTCGGGTGCCGAGGGATGGGTGGTCAAACCCCTCGATCCCATCCGCCTGCGACGGGCCGTGACCTCCCTGCTCGACGGGGGCACGTACTACGACGAGTCCTACCAACCCCTCTCAGTCGTGTCCACGCCCGTGCCCGCCGGCGCCTGACGGCTCCGCCCGACAGACAGCGTCACCACCGTGTCCGTGTTCCGCCGCCAAGAAGACCATCCAGCGCCATCGGGCCGGGAGGGCCGGGCCCGACGCCGCGGTGCGGGGGCCCGCTCCGACGCCGGGGCCGACGCCCAAGAGCAGTTCATCATCGACGCCCTCAACGACCTGCACGACACGGTGGTCCGCGAGGTCATGACCCCCCGGGTCGACGTGGTGGCCCTGTCCATCCCGCTCACCGTGGACGCGGTCACCCAGGCGGTGCGGGAGTCGGGCCACAGCTGCTTCCCGGTCTACGGGGACAACCTCGACGACCTGATCGGGGTGCTCTTCGTCAACGACCTGTTCCGGGCCGGATGGCAGGTCAGCGGAGCCCGCGACCCGTCTCCGTCCGGTACCCAGGGCGCCTCCGAGGGTTCGGCACCGCTGGCCACACCGGATCCCATCGACATCTCCCGCCGGCTCCGGCAGCCGTTCCTCGTCCCCGAGTCCCACCTGGTCCTCGAGGTGCTGGCCGAGATGCGCCGGCAGCGAAGGGCCTTCGCGGTGGTGGTCGACGAGCACGGGGGGGTCGAAGGGGTGCTCACGGTCAAGGACCTGCTCGGGGCCCTGGTCGGCGACCTGCCCGACGAGTTCGACCCCGATGACGAGCCCGATGTGGTGCGGGTAGACGGGAGCCGGTGGCTGGCCGACGGGCGGATGAGCGTCGACGACGTCCGGGACCGGCTGGACATCAACCTGCCCGAGGGAGAGTACGTGACCCTCGGCGGCTTCCTGTTCGATGGCTTCGGGCACATTCCGGCCGAGGGGGAGTCACTCGACGTGGACGGGGGGG
>DATCBL010000151.1:0-7626 GCA_036511875.1 Acidimicrobiales bacterium | reverse complement strand
GGGCGGCGAGGCCCTAACATCTCGTCGGCAAGATGCCGGCGAGAGGAAGCAACGGGGGGAGAATCGGATGGACGACCACCGGCCGCCCGACGGGGACGAGGGCACCGTGCTCGACGATCGGCTGGCCGGGCTGATCGGTCGACCGGTCGGATCCGGCTCGCCGTCGGTGGCCCCGGACCCGGTGAACCTGCCGATGATCCGCCACTGGGCCGCGGCGTTCGAGGACCACAACCCCGTCTACACCGACCCGGCGTTTGCCGCCACCACCCGCTTCGCCGGCATCGTGGCTCCTCCGCTGATGCTGCAGACGTGGACCATGGCCACGCCGGAGATCACCGGGATCGCCGAGCGGGGTGGATCCCCGGTCGAGTCGGAGGGCACGGGACCGTTGGCCGTCTTCGACGACGCCGGATTCACCGGCACGTTGGCGACGGACTCGGAGTTCGAGATCGACCGCTACCTGGTCCTCGGGGAGATGGTGTCGGCGTCGACCGTCATCGAGTCGATCTCCGAGGAGAAGCAGACCCGGCTCGGACCGGGCTACTTCGTGACCTGGGTGACCACCTACACCGCCGATGCCGACGAGGTCGTGGGCCGCCAGCGGTTCCGCATCCTCAAGTTCAAGCCGGGCGACCCATCGTGACCGCTTCCCCGGCCGGGGGCACGCGGGCCTTCGGCGACATCCGGGCCGGCGACGAGCTCCCGCCCAGTGTCATCGACGTCACCGCCACCCGGATCGTGGCCGGGGCCATCGCCTCGCGGGACTTCATGCCCGTCCACCACGACCGGGCCTACGCCAACGCCCAGGGGGCGCCGGACATCTTCATGAACATCCTGTCCGACACCGGCTACTGCAGCCGCTTCCTCACCGACTGGGCCGGTCCCGAGGCCATGATCAGGCGGCTGGCCATCAAGCTCGGGGTGCCGCTCTTTCCGGATACCGCGCTCACCTACTCCGGCACCGTCACCTCAATCCGGGAGGAGGACGGCGAGGGGATGGTCGAGGTCGAGCTGAGGGCCTCCACGGGGTTGGGGGACCACGTGACCGGGGTGGCCACCCTGAGCCTTCCCCTCTCGGGCCCTTCGCCCTCCCCCCCGACCACGAAGGACTGAGCCGGCTGGCCCCTCGGCTCCCCTCAGCGTGGGCGGACCCCATCGAGCGTGTTCCGCACCAGCTCGTCGGCGAGGTCGTCGTCGAGCGGCTGGTGGCGCATCAGGAGCCTCCAGTAGAGGGGGGCGTAGAGCTCGTCCATCACCGTGGGGATGTCGACGTCGGGCCTGATCTGCGAGCGGTCGATGGCCCGACGGAGGACGGCCGCGGTGGCCTCCCGTCGAGGCTGCAGCCATCCGGAACGCAACGTCTCGGCCAGCACCGGGTCGGTCTGGGCCTGCCCGATGAGCTCGGCCATCACCTCACCGGCCCGACCCCGGAACGCCCGGATGAGGATGCGGAGCTGAGAGGCGAGATCGCGGGCCACGTCACCGGTGTCGTCGAACGAGTAGGTCTCCTGGTGCCGGTGGAAGTAGGCATCGACGGCGACCGCCCCCCGGCTCGGCCACCACTTGTAGACGGTCACCTTGCTCACCCGGGCCCGGGCCGCGATCGACTCGAAGGTCAGGGCGGCCAGGCCACCCTCGTCCAGGAGGTCGGCCGCCGCCTCCAGGATGGCCAGGCGGGCCCGCTCGCTCCTCGGACGCCCGATCCTGGGGGAATCTGCACCATCGTCGCTGGTCACGGCCTCAAACATAGATCATGAACAGTTCGTACACAAACATGATAATGTACAGTTCGTTCACTTTATGGGAGAGGAAGGCATGACCTCGGCCATCACCACGGATCGCCCGGTGCTGAGCCGGGCCATGGTGCTGCTGTTCGCCGTGGCCTGCGGCGTGTCGGTGGCCAACCTGTACTACGCGCAGCCGGTGCTCGACACCCTGGCCAAGTCCTTCGGCACCAGCTCGGGCACGGCGGGCCTGGTCGTCACCTCGGCCCAGATCGGGTACGCCGTAGGCCTGGCCTTCCTGGTCCCGCTCGGCGACCTCCTGGCTCGGCGCTGGCTGGTCCCGGTGGTCCTCGTGGTGACGGCCGGTGGGTTGCTGGCCTCGGCCGCCGCCCCGGACATCGGGGTGCTGATCGCGGTGGGGCTGGTCGTCGGGGCCGGATCGGTGGCCGCCCAGCTGCTGGTGCCCATGGCCGCCTCCCTGGCCGACGACGAGCATCGGGGACGCGTGGTCGGTGTGGTGATGAGTGGCCTGCTCCTGGGCATCCTGCTGGCCCGGACGGTGTCCGGGGTGGTGGCCCAGGCCTCCAGCTGGCGGGTGGTCTACCTGATGGCCGCGGCCATGACCGCGGTGCTGGCCGTCGTCCTCGGACGGCTCCTTCCCGGGGAGGGGGCGCGACCCCGTCTCGGCTACGGCACCCTGTTGCGCAGCGCGGCGAGGTTGCTCTTGACCGAGTCGCTGCTCCGGCGCCGCGCCGTGTTCGGGGCCCTCGGGTTCGCGGCCTTCAGCGTCTTCTGGACCACCATGGCCTTCGTGCTGGCCGGAGCGCCGTACCACTACGACGACCTGACCATCGGTCTGTTCGGTCTGGTCGGGGCCGCCGGCGCCCTGTGCGCCAACCTGGCCGGCCGGTGGGCGGACCGGGGCTGGACCAAGAGCACCACGCTGGTCTTCGCCGGCCTGATCGCGGCGTCGTTCCTCCCGCTGTGGTGGGGGCGCCACGACCTGGCCATGCTCATCGTGGGCATCCTGGTGCTCGACGTCGGCGTGCAGGGCCTCCAGGTGACCAACCAGTCCCTCATCTACCGGTTGGCCCCCGAGGCCCGGAGCCGGATCAACTCCGCCTACATGGTGTGCTATTTCGCCGGGGGGGCCATCGGATCCGCCCTGGGCGGCGCCATCTACGAGCGCCACCGCTGGGCCGGGGTCTGCGTCCTCGGCGCGGCCATCGGCATTGCGGCCACGGCCGCCGCGGTGCTCGACGCCGCCCGACGTCCGACCGGGGGCCCGGCCCGCTGACGGCCCGCCCGGGTCGATGCGGGCCTTCCGCCGCTGGTCGCGTCTAGGTTTGTCCGAACCCTCGGGGACGTGCGGTCGCCGGGGAGGAAACAGGGGGAGCGAACACCGTGACCAGGACGACTGCGACAGGTGCCCATCGGGACCGGAGCGGTCCCCCGTTCCGCCGCTCCCTGTGGGGGGCGCTGGCCCTGGTGCTGGCGGCGTCCGGTCTGGTCGCCGGTTCCGGCACGTCGGCGGCATCCACCGCCACCACGGGGTCCGGGAGCGCGTGCCAGCCGCCGGGCAACTGGCACTCGACCACGGCGACGGCGGTCAACGGGACCGCCTCGGATTTCGACGTGACGTCGTTCGACGGCACCAAGATCCGGGTCCACTGGTTCCCGGACCCCTCGGCCGACGGTCAGGTCCGTCCCACCGTGCTGATGGGTCCCGGGTGGGGCGAGTCCGGCGACACCGACACCTCGCAGGCCGGGATCCAGGGGGCGCTGAGCATCGGGTCGCTCTGGCAGGGTGGCTTCAACGTGCTCACCTGGGATCCCCGCGGCTTCGGGAAGTCGGCCGGAGAGGCCGAGGTGGACAGCCCGAGCTACGAGGGCCGGGACGTCACCGCCATCATCAACTGGGTGGCGAGCCAGCACGGGGTCGAGCTCGATCGGCCCGGCGTTCCCCGCATCGGCATGGTGGGGGAGTCCTACGGCGGCGGCATCCAGTTCGCCGCCGCCGAGCAGGACTGCCGGATCGACGCCATCGCGCCGACCATCGCCTGGCACTCGCTCGGGACCAGCCTGGACAAGAGCCAGACGCCCAAGGCGGGTTGGAGCAACATCCTGAGCGGCGTCGCCGGCTCGGCCTCGCTGGACCCGGAGATCGCCGCGGCGGACAAGCAGATGAACGCCACCGGCGTGATCGACGCCAAGGCCGTCACCTACTTCACCGACCGGGGGCCGGCTCAGGACCTGTCCCGGGTCAAGGTCCCGACCCTCATCCTGCAGGGCACCGTGGACGACCTGTTCACCCTGGACGAGGGGATCGCCAACTTCGAGGCCCTCAAGAAGCAGGGAACGACGGCCTCCATGGCCTGGTTCTGCGGCGGTCACGGCGTCTGCCTCACCAACCCGGGCTCGGCCATCCAGGTCGGCCCGCTGTCGCTGGCCTGGATGCAGCACTATGTGGCCCGGGATGCCTCGGTCAACGTGCTCAAGGGATTCGCCTTCGTCGACCAGGCCGGCACCTCGTACGCGGCATCGAGCTACCCGCTGCCGACCGGAGAGCCCGTCGTGGCCTCGGGCTCGGGCACCCTGGCCCTCAAGGCCCCGGGGGGCTCCGGGCCACCCACGGTCACCCCCAACGCCGCCGCCGCCAACATCGTCGATGTGGTGGCCTACAAGGTCACCCCGGCGCCGGCGGCCAACGCGGTGAACGTCACGGTGCGGCTCCCCGGTGATGCCGTGCTCGTGGGGGCGCCGACCCTGTCGCTGACCTACTCGGGCACGGTCCCGGCCGGCCCGCGGCCCACCCGGGTCTTCGCCCAGCTAGTCGATCCGACCACCGGGATCGTGGTCAACAACCAGATCACGCCGGTGCCGGTGACCCTGGACGGCAAGGCGCACACCCTCCAGATCCCGATGGAGTCGATCGGCTACACCGCCCGGGCCGGCACCGCGCTCGAGCTCCAGTTGGCGGCCACCACCGTGGCCTACATCACGCCGAGGCTGGGCGGGTCGGTTTACTTCTCCCGCGTGCAGGTGTCACTGCCGACCGCGCACGGGCTGACCGTGCTCCAGCAGGGCTGATCCGAACGGCCCGCTCGCCGTCGGCCTGACTGGCCCCGGGGCCCGGCCCCGCCCGCTGCGGCCGGGGGTGGCGCGGGAAGTCAGTGGGTCAGTCAGTCCGAGGAGGGGGAGGGAAACGCCTCCGGGCTGAACCGGGCGCATCTCGGGTTGGAGCAGGCGATGCTCTCGGCGGAGATCCGGCCCGGCAGGATGACGTCCTCCATCTCGGGGTCGAGCCATCGGGCCTTGGCGGGGAACTGACAGCTGGGGCAGTGCATGCGCAGCTCGGCAATGGTCATGAGACCTACCTCCGTCGATTTGAGTGCACTCGAGGATCCCATAGACGGCTACGGGCGACGCGGATACCGGACCGGGTGGCGCGGCGGCCTCTCAACCGGCCCGCGGCCCCCTCGGCGGGAGCGGCTGCGTTGGCCGGCCGGCCCGGGCGTCGGCGCCCTACGAGGCCGACATCGAGCCGGCCAGGTACGCCATGCGACCGAACAGCTCCGGAAAGGAGGCTCGGACGTAGCCCGGCTCGAGGGTGGTCCAGATGGTCTCGACGTTGATGACCAGCCGCTCACGGTCGCCCCAGGCCCCGAAGGGCGTCCCGCTGAGCTCGTCGTGGAGGTCGAGGGTGGCCTCCGAGGAGGTCATGCCGGCGGCGTGGCGGACCCGGGTGCCCTCCTCGATGGTCCGGAGGTACGCACCGACGGCACGGACGCCGTCGGCATCGGTGAGCGGGCCGTGGCCCGGGACGATGACCGAGGCGTCGAGGGCGATGATCTTCTCGCAGGCGGCGACCCAGTTGGCCACCGGTCCGGCCCAGACGATCGGGGTCCCGTCGATGAACAAGATGTCGCCGGTGAAGACCACCCGGGCATCGGGGACCCAGGCGATGACGTCACCGGCCGTGTGGGCCGGACCCACCTCGATCAGGTCGACCGGGCGACCGCCGGTGTCGATCATGTCGAACCCGGTGAACGTCCGGGTGGGCGGAGGGACCTCGATGCCACCGAACTCGAACGGCCCGAAGGTCCGGCGCAGGAAGTCGGCAGTCTCGGCCGGCAGGCGGTCGGCCCGCTCCATCATCAGGGCCAGGGTGGCCGGCGGGCTCTCGTCCATCTCGGCGGCGGCCGCGGCCGAGGCCACGAACTCGACGCCCGGCCCGGCCACCAGCTCGTTGCCGAAGCAGTGGTCGCCGTTGGCGTGGGTGTTGACCACGGTGGCGATGGGCCGGGTCGAGGTCAGCGCGCCCATGGCGTCGAGCATCTCCCGGGTGAGCCGGAGGTCGAAGAGGGTGTCGACCAGCAGCGAGACGTCGGCGCCCTCGATGAGTCCGGCGTTGCTCCAGCCCCAACCCCCGTCGGGCTGGAGATAGGCGTGGACACCGTCGGCCACCTCGTGGAGCCCTTTGGCGAACGGAACCGTCATTGGCCCTCCTCCCGATTTCTCATCAACGATCCGCCCGGGGCCCTCACGAGGGCCCGGCCAGCGCTCCGAGGGTCGGATCACCCTTGGTGGCGAGGGTGGAGAGGAACTCGATGAGGGCCTCCGGTTCGAGGGGCCGGGCGAACAGGTACCCCTGCCCGCTGTCGCACTCCTCCCGCTCGAGCTGGAGGTACTGCTGTTGCTCCTCGATCCCCTCCGCCAGGGTCTCCAGTCCCAGGGTCTTGCCCAACTGGACCAACGTGCGGATCAGTGCCGATGCTTCCGGCGATTCTGCCATGGACGAGATGAAGGTGCGATCGATCTTGAGGGTGTCGACGGGGAACCGCTGCAGGTAGGCCAGCGAGGAGTAGCCGGTCCCGAAGTCGTCGATGGCGATCCTCACCCCGGTGGTCTTCAGGGCCTCCAGGCGGGGCACCACTTCGGACACGTTGCGCATGATGGCGGTCTCGGTGATCTCGATGGTCAGCGACCCGGGCTCCAGCCCAGAGGACCGGAGGGTCTGTTCCACGTCGCAGATCAGCCGGTCCGACTCGAGCTGGCGGGCCGACACGTTGACCGAGACGCTCAGATCGTGGCCCTGGGCGCGCCACTGGGCTCCCTGCTGGCAGGCCTCCTCCAGCACCCATCGGCCGACGTCCACGATCATGCCGGAATCCTCCAGCATGGGGATGAAGTCGTCGGGCTGGACGACGCCCCGCACCGGATGCCTCCAGCGCAACAGGGCCTCGACGCCGATGACCCCGCCGCTGCGCAGATTGAGGATGGGCTGGTAGACCAGGAAGAACTGGTTCGAGCTGAGGGCGTCCCGGAGGTCCATCTGGAGCAGATGGTGGTCCTGCACCGCGGTGTGCATCTCCGGCTGGAACACGACGAAGCAGTTCTTGCCGAACGCCTTGGCCTCGTAGAGGGCGATGTCGGCGTCCCGCAGGAGCTCGGCCGCCGTGGAACGGGTGCCCACGGCGATGCCGATGCTGGCGGTCAGGGTGATCGCCCCCCCTGCCGCCTCCAGCTCGAAGGGGGACCGGAGGACCTCGAGCAGGCGGTCGGCGACCAGCTCGGGACCGGAGTCCATGGTCGTCCCGTCGACCAGGACGACGAACTCGTCGCCGCCCAGCCGTCCGATGCTGTCGCTGGCCCGCATGGTCACGGCCAGGCGCTCGGCCACTGCCCGCAGCAGCTGGTCGCCGGAGCCGTGGCCGAGGGTGTCGTTCACGTCCTTGAACCCGTCGAGGTCGATGAACAGGGCGGCCACCGGTTCGATGGTGCGCCGGGCCCGGGCCAACATCCGCTCGGTCCGATCGAGGATCAAGGAGCGGTTGGGGAGGCCGGTGAGCGGAACGTGGAGGGCCTGGTAGCGGATCTGGTCCACCAACCGGGCGTTGTT
>DATCBL010000150.1:0-3819 GCA_036511875.1 Acidimicrobiales bacterium | reverse complement strand
GAGTTCATTTTTCGACCACCAGGGCCACCCGGTCGGGGACGGCGTGCAGTGGCGCGTCGGTGGCGTGCCCGACGTTCATGGGCGGGGGCTGGGCGGACCGACGGGGCTGGCGTCGTGGTTCACGATGGCGACATGGTAGGCGACGGGTCCCCGGTCAGCCGGTGGGCAGGGGCGCGAAGGGCTGGACGGTGACCCAGCAGGTCCCTTGGGCCAGACCCTGGGAGGTCAGCTGGCAGTCGGACGAGGGCGGGACGTTGTTCCGCAACCTCACGATCTTGTACTCGGTCGGCCCGTAGTGCTTGGTGGCGCTGAAGCTCAACGTGGGCGTGGAGGTGCCGGGGAAGTTCTTGACCTTGGACAGGGCGGTCACGAAGGTGCGCCGGTTGAGGTCCCTCCCCGCCGCCTTGGCCGCGGTGGCGAACAGCTTGATGACCTCGCACCAGCTGACCACCGGCCCCTGCTGCTCGAGGAAGTCGGTGGTGGCGCCGGCCGGTACCTGGGGATAGGCCGCGTGCCACGGGGTCCAGCACGCCTTCACCCCGGGGTCGTAGCCCAGGGGGCCGGTGAAGTCGGACAACGTGGTCCCGCCCCCGAGGGTCTGGACGGTCAGTCCCTCCTGGCCGTCGAGCGCCTTCTCATAGGGGATGGGGATGAGCCCGAGCGCGGCGACGATGCTCGACTCGTAGTCGCTCAGGAGCAGCTTGGGGAAGTAGCTCTGGCTGGTCTCGGCCGCCAGCACCGGGTAGAAGACGTTGAAGGGGATCAACGGGATGACCGAGGTCACCCCGGCGCTCCGGAGCTGCTGCATGACCAGGGGGGCCTGGGTGTTGGTGGTGGCCGAGTCGGTCGGGTCCGAGGCGATGGTCTTCACGGTGACGCTGATCCCGGCCCGGTTCAGGTCGGGCAGGAGGTACTGCTTCAGGGCCAACTGGTCCGAGGCCCGGTCGCCGACCAGGACGCCGACCTTGTGGGTGCCCCCCAGCAGGTCGGCGCTCAGGCCCCAGTTGACCACGGCCTGCAGGAGGACGGCCTGGTCGGGACCGGTCCACCACAGGTAGGGCGAGCCCTCGTTGGTCCAGTTGGTCACCGTGGACCACTCCCCGATGAAGGGGGTGTGGCCCTCCTGGGTGATGCACAGCTGGTTGTCCCCGGTCCAGGCGCCGATGCCGTCCAGCACGGCGAAGGCGGCCGGCGACCCCTCGGTCCACGTCTTGCACAGGGCCCGCATGGACGACTCGTTGGTCGGGTCGAAGGTGGTGATGATGGGGTGGATCTTGCGGCCGTTGATCCCCCCGGACTTGTTGACCTGGTCGACGTAGAAGTTGATGGCCTTGGTCTGCTCGCCGTATTCGGGGTCCTGGGCGAATCCTTCCTGGCCGGCCAGCGAGCTGAGGGACACCACGGGGAACACCACGTTGATGGTGTTCCCGCTGATGCCTCGCGACGACGTGCTGGCGCTGCTCACCGAGGCCGGTTGGGCGGCGGAGGCCGGGCCGGCCTGGCTGCCCAGCGCGGCGGCGGCCAAGGCCAGGGTCAGGGTCAGCGCGGCCCGCGCCGTCCATCGGGTAGCCGCTCGCCCCCCGCCGCGGCCCGCCCGCCCGGCGTTGTCCCTCGTTCGACCCTGGGCCAACTGCGTCCTCATGTGCCGGTCCTTTCCGGAAGCGGGGCCCGGTCGTCCGGCCGGGCTGAAACCCTCCTGAGTCACTGGGGACGGGACCACGACGTGGTCACGGAGCCGCCGCACCGACCCGGAGCGCCGGCACCACCTCGGCCATGAACCGTCGCAGGGTCTCGTCGCCCGGATAGTCGCGCAGCCAGAGGATGAGTCCCGTGCAGCCGGCGTCCACGAAGGCCTGGCACTTCTCGACCACCTGGTCGACGGTGCCCACCAGGTTGTCGGCCAGATAGCGCTCGGTGGGGGTGCCCCCCCACAGGTCGCCGCCGCCGTCGGAGTCGCACCAGGCCCGGGCCTCGGCCTCGGTGTCGAAGAGGCGGCAGTCCGGCCCGTGGGTGCGACCGATGGCTTCGAACGGCCGGCCCACCTCGTCGCAGTACTGCTCGAGCAGGCCCGACTTGCGCCGGAAGGCCTCCAGGCCGACCTGCCAGTTGGTGAGGTCGGCCCGACGGGCGGCGATGCGTAGGTTGACCTGCTCGCCGCCTCCGCCGATGAGGACCGGCGGGAGCTGCTGGACGGGCTTGGGATCGCAGTAGGCGCCGTCGAAGCGGAGGTGGGACCCCTTGAAGGTGACGGTCTCGTCGGACCACAGCCGCGTGATCACTTCGAGGGTCTCGTCGAGGACGGCCAGGCGCTCGCGGTCGGACCGGTACTCGTAGCCGTAGGAGTGGTACTCCTCGTGGAACCAACCCGCCCCGATCCCGAGGATGAGCCGTCCCCCCGAGTAGACGTCGACACAGGCCGCCTCTTTGGCCAGCAGGCCGGCGTTGCGGTACGAGGCGCAGGTGACCAGTTGGCCGAGGCGCACGCTGGAGGTCCGCTGGGACAGTGCGGCCAGCATGGTGAAGGTCTCGAACACGTGGGTCGGCTCCCGCCGCGGCACCGTCTCCACATGGTCGTAGACCCATAGGTGGTCGTAGCCGAGGGACTCGGCCAGTTCGGCCAGCTCCACCGAGCGGGCCCAGGCGTCGGGTCCGCTCCATCCGGAGTACTCGAGCTTCCAGCCCTGGGGGACGAAGACCCCGACCTCGAGTCCCCCGGTCCGGAGGGCCTCACTCACTGGGGGAACTCCCACCACTGCACCTCGCACATCATGGGGAGGAGGTACCGGACGTACATGGAGTGGATGACCACCACCCCCTGGTCGTCGCGCTGCAGGTCGATGAGGTCGACCCGGTCGTCGTGCTCCCGGAAGGCCACGGCCCGGTCGCGGACGCCCCGGAGCTCGTCCAGCGATCCGACCGAGAACCCGAAGTGGTCCATCCGCGGGGCGGCCATGGGCCGGTCGTCGGACACCAGGAAGATGAACTGGTCCCAGTGCACGCAGGACAGGACGAGCCGGCGCCGGTCCTCGGTGATGACCGCGATCTCGTCGAACCCGAAGACCTCGCTCCAGAATCGGCAGATCTCGGCGCGGTGCGGTTGGTCGAGCTGGTCGGCGGGGAGGCTCATGGCCACGTGGTTGAATCGGGGGACACCGCTCGGGTAGTAGGGGTGGGCCATCAGTCCTGCCCCCCGGGGAGCCGGGTGTCGGACAGCCGGGGCACCACCATCACCTTGCCGGCCAGCCGGCCCTCGGCCAGTCCGGTCAGGGCCTCGGACAGCCGGTCGAGGGGCACGTCCTCCGCCTCGATCAGCCGGTCGGTGGGGAAGGAGTCGGAGGCCAACAGGGCCAGGGCCCGCTCGAAGCCGCCCAGGTCGTAGACGAACGAGCCCACCACGTGCAGTTCGTTGAGCACGAATCGGTTGGGGTCGAAGCTCGGGTGGTCGAGTCCCGCCCCGATCAGCACCAAGGTCCCACCCCGGCCCAGCTGTTGGAAGCCGGCCTCGATGGCCGCCTTCTTCCCCGAGCACTCCAGCACCACGTGGACCGCCCGTTCGCTGATGCGCTCGGGCTCCCAGGAGGGGAACGTCTCGAGCTGGGAGGGGTCGAGCACCTCGGCCGCCCCGAGCTCCCGGGCCAGGGCCTGGCGACCGGCCCCGGGTTCCACGGCGATGACCGGTCCGATCCCCCGCGCCGCCAGGGCGGCGATCGAGAGCGCGCCGATCGGCCCGGCCCCGATGACCATGACCCGGTCGCCGGGGGCGACCCCCGACCGGGTGATCCCGTGGAGGGCCACGGCCAGCGGTTCGGCCAGCGCGGC
>DATCBL010000149.1:0-6451 GCA_036511875.1 Acidimicrobiales bacterium | reverse complement strand
AACGGTGCCACCCATCGTGACCGTGGCCCCCCATCCTCCACCCCGGGGATCCCGATGACCCTCTGGACGGCCCTGACCGCCTCGGTGGTGGCCGTGGCCGCGGCGGTGCGGTCCACCTGGTCGCCCTGTGGGCTGTCCATGCTCTCCACCATCACCCCGTTCAGCGAGAGGGCGAAGGGCCACTCCTACCGGGCCACGGCCGGCTGGTTCGTGGTCGGCGCCACCCTGGGCGGCGCCACCCTGGGCGGCCTCATGGCCCTCCTGGCGCTGGCCGTCCAGGCCGTCCCGGCGACGACGGCCACCACCGGGCTGGTGGCCCTGGCCGCCGCGCTGGTCGCCGCGGCGTCCGACCGCGGCATCGCCGGCATCCGCCTCCCCGTGCACCACCGACAGGTCAACGAGCGCTGGCTGGACCGCTACCGCCCCTGGGTCTACGGAGCCGGCTTCGGGTGGCAGATCGGCACCGGCCTGGCCACGTACGTCACCACCGCGGCCGTGTACCTGACGGTGGTGCTCGGGGCCCTGACCGGTCGGCCGGCGGTGGCCTTGGCGGTGGGCACGGGGTTCGGCTTCCTCCGGGGGATGGCGGTCTTCCTCACTCGGGACCTGGCCGATCCCTCCGAGCTGTGGGCCTTCCATCGCCGGTTCCTCGAGGTCGGCCCGGTGGCCGGTCGGCTGGTCATCGGGGCGGAGCTGGTCTCCGCCGTGGCGATGGCCGCGTGGCTCCGCTCTCCGGCCGCTCTGGCCGTCGTGGGGCTCGCCGCGCTGGTGGCCGGGGTGGGGGCGGCGCGGTCGGCCCGCCACGGGGCGGTCGCCGCACCGGTCTGTCCGGTGCCCGAGGCGACCGGGCCGGCCAGAGAGGACCTCGCGCTCACCGGTGGCGCCCGCCGCCCCGCCCGCCCCTGACCGCCCTCGTCGGTCCGCCGTTCAGCCGTCCGTCGAGCCGCGGGAAGGTGCGGTGGACGGCACCGGCGTCGGCGTGCCCCCACCATCGCCCCGGTCAGCGCCCTCCTCGTCCTCACCGACCGCTCCGTCCCCGTCGACCGTTCCGTCTTCGCCGTCCTGGCCGTCCTGGCCGTCCGCCAGAGCCTCCGGGCCATCCGCCGAGCTGAACGGCCGGGGAGCCGGGTCCCCACCCTCGCCCCGGCGCCACCGCTGCAGCGGCCCGAGGCGCGAGACGAGCAGGATCGCCCCGGCCACGGCCAGGGCGATCCCCGCCCACTGGACGAGGAGCGAGCCGAGGTGGCCGTCCTCCCCGAGCCACAGGTGCTCGTCGAGGAACCGCTCCACCCCCCACAGGACCATGCCCACCCCGAGCACGATCCCCGAGGGGGGCAGGAGGGTGGCCCCCGGGGCCCCGTCCTCCCCGGTGGCGGCGACGGGCGCGGACCGGCGGAGCCAGCGCTCGACGAGGAGGAGGATGCCGAAGATGGTGAAGTCCTCGATGGACTGGAAGATCGGCACCGGGAGCCGCTTGCCCGGCTGTCCGGCGTAGTACATCCCGAACCACTGGCTGGTCGGGTGGCCGCCTCCGGCCACCATCAGCTGGGGACCGAGGAGGCGGCCGATGCCCCAGCACGCCATGAGCACCGGGGCCATGAGGTCGGCGAAGCGCAGGCTCGGTAGCTGGGGGCACCGGCGCCGGGTGCTGACGATGGCCACCGGCACGGCGAAGAGCAGCCCTCCGAACGACGAGAGCCCACCCTGCCAGATGGCCAGGATCTGGCCGGGATGGTGCGAGTAGAAGGAGAGGTTGGACACCACGTGGAGGGCCCGGGCGCCCACGATGGCGGCGATGATGACCCACACGAACATGCCGGTCACCCACTGCCAGGGGTAGCCCGCCCGGCGGAGCCGCCGCTCGGTGTAGCGGAGGCCGAACCAGAAGGTCAGGGCCAGGCCGATGCCGTAGGTGTGGACCTCGAGGAACCAGACGTGGAACGCGACGGGGATGGGTCTCATGGAGATGGGGGTCTCATGGTCGAGGGGTGCCCGATCCGAGACACGACCGGCACCCCTTCAGTATGCCCCAGGTGCCCGGTAGGGTGACGTCAGGCCCGTTAGGGGTGTGACCAGCCGGTCCCGCCATTGGGCCGACTACGAGACGGGGGAACCCATGCGAGACCTTGCCGGCACTGTCGCCGTCGTCACCGGGGGCGGATCGGGGATCGGGCTGGCCACCGCCACCCTCCTGGCCGAGGCCGGTGTGTCGGTGGCGGTGGTCGACCTCGACGGGGCGGCGGCCGAGCGGACCGCCGACTCCCTCGGTGGACTGGGCCTGCAGGCCGACGTGGGTCGGCCCGACCAGTGGCCGGGCATCGTGGACGCCGTCACTTCCCGTTTCGGCGGCATCGACCTGGCCCATCTCAACGCCGGGGTGATGACCGGGGAGGCCGATATCGTGGCGCTCAGCGACGAGGTCTACCGGCGGGCCATGTCGGTCAACGTGGACGGCGTGGTCTTCGGCGTGCGGGCGGTGGTCCCCGCCATGGCGGCCCGGGGCGGTGGGGCCATCGTGGCCACGGCATCACTGGCCGGGCTGATCGGCTTCTCTCCCGACCCCATCTACTGCCTGACCAAGCACGCCGTGGTGGGCCTGGTCCGTTCGGTCGTCCCCCAGCTGGCCGAGCACGGGATCACCATCAACGCCGTCTGCCCGAGCATCGTCGACACCCCCATGGTCGGCGACAGCCGCGGCCTGCTCGAGGCCAGCGGGTTCCCCCTCATCGACCCGGCCACCGTGGCCCAGGCCGTGCTCGACCGGCTGTCCGGCGAGGAGAGCGGAGACGCCATGGTCATCCAGGCCGGGCGGGAGGCGCTGCCCTACCGGTTCGCCCGTCCTCCCGGTCCGCGGGCCGGGGGTGCGGTGGGCCAGCTGCCGCCGTCGGAGTTCGCCGCCCACGATCAGGGCTGATCCCGGCGAGGCGGTCGGGGAGGGGTCCGGGCGGGAGCGAGGGTCCGGGTCAGCCGACCCGTCCGACGCCGACGAAGCCGGAGTCGGTGCGCACACCGGTGACCCAGACCGACGCCCCGGTGAAGGGGGCCTCGATCATCGATCCGCCACCGACGTACATGGCCACGTGCTCCGAGCCTCCGGGGCCGTAGAACAGGAGGTCACCGGGCTGGATGTCGGCCAGGGGGATGTGGGTGGTGGCGGCGTACTGGGCCCCCGAGGTGCGGGGGAGTGAGATGCCGGCCTGGGCGAAGGACCACTGGACCAGGCCCGAGCAGTCGAAGCCCACCCCGGGGGTCTCGCCGCCCCAGACGTAGGGGACGCCCCGTTGGCTCATGGCCGCCTGGATGGCCCCGCCCACTCCGGGCGGCACCGGGGGTGGCGGGGAGGTGGGCACCGAGGGGGCCGATCCGCCGCCCGAGTCGCCCCGGGTGGTGGCGGCCACCGTCTGGGCCGCGGTGGCCTGGGACTTCTGGGCCGCCGCCACCTTGGCGTTGAAGGCGTTGGTCGCCTGCTGCTTGGCCGCGGCGAGGGCCTGCGCCTGCGCCTGGGCCACGAGGTTCTGGATGTTGGCGTCGACGCCGGCGAGCGTGCCCTTGTACTGGCTGGCCAGATCGGCGGCCTGGGACTCCGACGCTTGCAGGTTGTTGCGGGTGGTGGCGTCGGCGGACTGCTGGCTTTGCAGCGCGGCCTGGGTGGCCTGCAGCTGGTTCTGGGCCGTGTGCAGGTTGTCGATGGTGGTGGTCACGTTGCCGGTGGCGATGGAGGAGTACTCGGACCGGATGCCCGTGGTGTTGGGGTCCGACGAGAACATCTGGGTCACCTGGTTGGAGGTGCCGCTGGTGGTGTAGTCGCTGATGGCCTGGGTCCGGAGCTGGCTCTGGTCCTTGTCCACTTCGGCCTGGTCCTGGGCCACCTGCTTCTGGTTGGCCACGATCTCGGCTTGCAGCTGGGACAGGTGGTAGTCGGCGGCCTGGACCTGTCCGGTGAGGGACTGCTCCTGTCCCTGGATCGTCTGGAGCTTCGCGGTGATGGCGGCGGCCTGGGCCTTGGCGTCGGAAAGTTGGTCGGCCGAGGCGGGTCGAGCTGAGGAAATCACCGCGGAGGTGATACCTAATGATGCAGCCAGTGCGAGTACCGTAAACACCCGTTTACGACGCTGTTTCCGGGGGGCAGGGGAGGCACTTGGCTCAGACGTCGAGTACTGCTCGGCGTGAGTCATATCGCTCTACTGTCTAGTCCAACCGACCTGGCGCCACAAGGCACCCCCCGGGCGCTGACCTTCTCACCTGGCCTTCTGTCCTGGCTCCGCCGGCCGGGGGGAGGGGCCGACTCCGAGTGCAACAGCCGGTGTCGGACCGCCACGGCCCCCGGTCGGGAGCGGCCGAGATGACCGCCCGAGACCGGCGCGGTAGGGTCGTCGGACATGGGTGAAATGATCGAATTTCCGAGCAATGGAAGTACCGTCCAGGGCTATATCGCCGTGCCCGCCAATCAACCGTCGTCCTCCTCGGGAATCATCGTGCTGCAGGAGTGGTGGGGCCTGGTCGACCAGATCAAGCACACCTGCGACCGGTTCGCCGAGGCCGGCTTCACCGCCCTGGCCCCCGACCTCTACCACGGGACCACCGTGCCGCTGAGCGAGCCGGACGAGGCCGGCAAACAGATGATGGCGATGCAGATGGACGCCGCGGCCAAGGACCTGAGCGGAGCGGTCGACGAACTCCAGCGTCGCACCGGCCGCGATCAGGTGGGGGTCATCGGCTTCTGCATGGGCGGGGGGCTGGCCCTGGTGCTCGCCACCCAACGCCCCGACGCGGTCAAGGCCGTCGTGCCGGCCTACGGGCTCATCCCGTGGCCGGACGCGCAGCCCGACTACGCCAAACTGGACGCGGCCGTCCTCGGCCACGCCGCCGGCGAGGACGATTTCTTCACCCCCGAGGCCGCCGGCGAGCTCGAGGCCCAGCTGAAGGCGTTGGGCAAGGACGTCGAGTTCTTCCACTACCCCGGGGCCGGACACGCCTTCTTCAACGAGGACCGTCCCGAGGCCTACCACCCGGAGTCGGCCGACCTCCTCTGGGACCGATCGATCGCCTTCTTCCGTCGCACGTTGGGCTGAGCCACCGTGGCGCCCCCCGGCCTCGTCGCCGAGTACCTGACCCTCGGCCTCCGGCTGGGCAAGCACATCGACGGCCTGGTGGACGCCTACTACGGGCCGGCCGATCGGGCCGCGGTGGTCGGGTCCGAGCCGGCGTACCCGCCCGAGCAGTTGGTGGCCGAGGCGAGGGCCCTGCTGGCGGCCATCGACGCCGGAGGGGCGCTCGATCCGGGCACGGCCGGGCCCGGCCCCGGGGACGGGGCGGCCCCGGCCCGTCGGCACTGGCTCCGGGCCCAGGTGGTCGGCCTGCTCACCACCGCCCGCAAGGTGGCCGGCGAGCCGATCGGCTACGCCGACGAGGTCGAGGCCTGCTACGGGGTGCGCCCGACCCGGGTGGACGAGGAGGTGCTGGTCGGTGCCCATCGCCGCCTCGACGAGGTGTTGCCGGGCAGCGGACCCCTGGCCGAGCGGCTGGTGGCCTGGCGGGAGTCCCATGCCGTCCCGGTGGACCGGCTGGGCCCGGCCATCGACTCGCTGGCCGAGGACCTCCGCCACCGGACCCGGGACCTCTTCGGCCTGCCCGAGGGGGAGCACGTCGACTTCGAGCTGGTCACCGACCAGCCGTGGTCGGGGTTCAACTACTACCTCGGCGACCTCCGGAGCCGAGTCGCCGTGAACACCGACCTGCCGGTGCTCTCCACCGGCCTGGCCCACCTGGTGGCCCACGAGGCCTACCCCGGGCACCACACCGAGCACACCCGCAAGGAGGTGGGGCTGGTGCGCCGCCGGCAGTGGTGGGAGGAGTCCATCTTCTTGGTGGGCACCCCCCAGTGCCTGCTGGCCGAGGGCCTGGCCGACTTGGGACTGGAGGTGGTCATGGGCCGGCGTCCCGAGGCTGAGGTGGCCGGGCACCTGCGGCCGCTCGGGATCCGCTACGACGCCGAGGTGGTGGCGGCGGTGGCCGAGGCCGGCGAGGCGCTCGGGGCCGTGCGCCAGAACGCCGCCTTCCGCCTGCACGAGGACGGCGCCGATCCGGACACGGTTAGTGCCGAGGTGGCCCGGTGGGGACTGCTGTCGCCCGAACGGGCCGCCAAGTCGGTCGAGTTCCTGACCCACCCGACCTGGCGCGCCTACCTGACCTGCTACGTCGAGGGGCTGCCCCTGTGCCGCCGGTTCGTGGCCGGGGACCCGGCCCGCTTCGACCGCCTCCTCTCCGAGCAGCTGACCCCGGACGTGCTGCTGGCCGAGATCGCGGTGGACGGCACCCGGGCCTCGGCACCCGCGACCGCTCCGACCACCACGCCGTGACGCCCGTCACCCTCCCGGCCGTCCCCGCCCCCGGCGGGACCCCTCCGGACGGGATCCGTCCCGACCCCGACCTCGAGGTGGCCCTGGACGCC
>DATCBL010000148.1:0-2667 GCA_036511875.1 Acidimicrobiales bacterium | reverse complement strand
CTGGCCGAGGGAGGACCCGTCGAGGCCGTAGGGATCGCCAACCAGCGGGCCTCGACCATCGTGTGGGACCGGGCCACCGGCACGCCCGTCGGCCCCGGCCTCGGCTGGCAGGACCTCCGAACCGTCGGCAGCTGCCTCGAGCTCCAGAGCCAGGGCATTCGGGTGGCCCCCAACGCCTCGGCGACCAAGATGGCCGCCTTGCTCGACGCGGCCGATCCCGATCGGTCGCGCTCCGAGCGAGGTGAGCTGGCCGCCGGGACCGTCGACACCTGGGTGGCATGGGTGCTCTCGGGCGGGCGCCTCCATGTCACCGACGCCTCCAACGCCGGGGTGACCGGTCTCATCAGCGCGGACGGCTCGGGCTGGAACCCCAAGGTCCTCGGGGCATTGGGCATCCCCGAGACGCTCCTCCCCGTCATCGTGGACTCAACCGGCGAGGTGGGACTGGCCGATGCCCTGCCCGGCACGCCAGTCATTGCCGGCATCGCCGGCGACCAACAGGCCTCCCTCATCGGCCAGGGCTGCACCCGTCCAGGCCTGGCCAAGGCCACCTTCGGCACCGGCGGCATGCTCGACCAGTGCACCGGGCCCGAGCGCCCCCTCCTGGCCGACCGGGGTCCGGCCGGCACCATTCCCATCATCGCCTGGCGGCGAGCGGGTCGGATCACCTGGGGGGTCGAGGCCATCATGTTGTCCGCCGGCACCTGTGTGGAGTGGCTACGCGACGACCTGGCCATCATCGACTCGGCCCGCCACTCGGCCGAAGTGGCCGGCCGCTGCGAGGAGACCGGCGACGTCTGGTTCGTCCCCGCCCTCCTCGGACTGGGCACCCCGGTGTGGGATTTCGGGGCCCGTGGCACCTTTGTCGGACTGACCCGGGGCAGTGGGCGCCCCGAGCTGGTCCGGGCCGTGCTCGAGGGGGTGGCCCACCGGGGAGCCGACCTGGCCGAGGCGGCCGAGGCCGATTCCGGGCTGCCCATCGGGCCGCTCCGGGTCGACGGGGGCATGTCGGACAACCCCGTGTTCACCCAGGCGCTGGCCGACGCCTGCGGTCGGCCCATCGAGATCTCGCCCGTGCTCGAGGCCACCACCCTCGGGGCCGCCTACCTGGCCGGTATGGCCACGGGTGTCTGGGCCGACGAGGAGGAGGTGGCCGCGGCGTGGACGCCCCGCTCGGTGGTGGACCCGAGGGGGAGTGACGATGAGCGGGCCGCACGCCGGTCACGGTGGCTGGACGCGCGTGGCCGGTCCGAGGCCACCATCCCCGAGCTCTCGGCCCTTGATTTCTGAGCCTCCAGTGGCGACAGTCGAGGCTGGGGTGCCGATCCGTTCGACCAGGTCCCGGGGCTGGTGCATTGATCATCGACCTACAGAACGCCTAGGGTGGGTAGGTCACCACGCTCGGAGATCTCATCGACGGGACGCGCGAATGCCGGGGAAGCAGGGGAACGCATGAGCACGGGCATCGAGGCAGTGGGAGCCGAGCCCGTGGTCACCGTGCCCGGGCATGAGGTGTCCATCGACGAGGCCGTCATCACGGCCCGTTCGCTCCATCAGGCCCTCTCCCAGGTCTTGCTCGGGACCCCCCGCGCCGTCACCATCGCCGTGGTGGCGGCCATGTCGGGCAACCACCTGCTCATCGAAGACGTACCCGGCGTGGGAAAGACGGTGCTTGCCCGCGCCCTAGCCGCTGCCCTCGGCGTGCAGCTCTCCCGGGTCCAGGGCCATCCCGACCTCCTGCCCTCCGATGTGACCGGCGTGACCGTGTTCTCCCCGGACACCCAGACCTGGGACTTCCGACCCGGCCCGGTCTTCGGCCACGTGGTCCTCCTCGACGAGCTCAACCGGACACCGCCGCGCACCCAGTCGGCACTGCTCGAGGCCATGGAGGAACAGCAGGTCTCGGTGGACGGCGAGTCGTGGCCCCTCCCCCGCCCCCACCTGGTCATCGGCACCCAGAACCCCGTGGGTCAGCTTGGCACCTACCCGCTCGTCGAGAGTCAGCTCGACCGGTTCGGCCTCTCGACGACCATCGGGTATCCCGACGCTGAGGTCGAGACCCGACTCGTGCTGCACAGCGGTGGCCGCTACGCCCTCGACGACCTGGCCCCGGTGTCGGACCCCACCCGCTGGGAGCGGGCCATCGCCGCCACAGCATCGGTGCACGTCGTGACAGCGGTGGCCGAGTACGCCGTCTCACTCGTCCGGGCCACCCGCACCGCCGGGACGGTCCGACTCGGAGCCAGCCCCCGGGCGGCCATCTCCCTGATCCGGTCGGCCCAGGCCTACGCCGTGTTGACCGGACGTCCCTATGTGACCCCTCAGGACGTCCAAGCGGTGGCGGTGGCCTGCCTGGCCCACCGGCTCATCGCCGAGGGGAGTGGCGCCGACGGCCCGGCTCTGGTGGCCCGGATCCTGGCCGAGGCACCTGTCCCACCGACGTGACCGGGCCCGGCCCCACACCCCGCACGCCCGGGCGGCGCGGGGTCACCACCGCCGCCACCGGTCTCGTGGCCGGGGCGTGCGGTGTGGTCCTGGTGCGGACCTTCTTCGGACCCGGGATGATCCTGGCCGGGGCGCTTGTCGGTGTGGTGGCGCTGACCGCGGGAATGGCCATCTCCTGGGCCGCCTCGGGTCAGCGCGGGCGTGACCGGGACACCACCCGGT
>DATCBL010000147.1:0-4261 GCA_036511875.1 Acidimicrobiales bacterium | reverse complement strand
CCCGCTACAACGCAGACCTGGCCAACAACTTGGGCAACCTGCTGTCGCGGGTGGCCACCGTGGTCGAGAAGAAGTGCGGTGGAACCGGCCCGGCCCCCGACCCGGACAGCCGACTGGCCGGGGTGGCCGCCACCGTGCTGGCCGAGGTGGTGGAGGCATGGGAGGCCGGGCAGCCCAATCTGGCCCTCGAGGCCACCTGGCGGCTCATCCGCGAGACCAACGCGGAGCTGGAGCTGGCCGAACCCTGGAAGTCCGACCCCGACCCCGCCGTCGACGCCGTGCTGGGGAGCGCGCTCGAGGTCCTCCGCATCGTCTCGATCCTGATCGTGCCGGCCATGCCCGCCACCGCCGAGGCCGTCTGGGCCCGGATCGGGCTGGAGGGCTCGCCGGCCGATCAACGGGTGCCCGGCGCCACCGCCTGGGGCGGTTACCCCGCCGGTCGCCCGGTGGAGAAAGGGCCACCCCTCTTCCCCCGGCGCAGGGGCTGATCGGGCCCCTGGTGGACGACGCCGTCATCGAGTGGTTCGATTCCCACTGCCACCTGCAGGACGAGTTCACCGAGTCCGACGATGGCGCCCGGATCGACGCCACCGGTCCCCACGCCACCCGCCTGGCCGGCACCATGGCCCGGGCTTCGGAAGCCGGGGTGACCCGAATGGTCTGCGTCGGGACCCGGGCCGGCTCCTCACGGGAGGCGGTGTCCCTGGTCCGGTCCCTGCGGCAGCGGGGCTCGGCCGCGGTGGCCGAGGGGATCGAGCTGTGGGCCACGGTCGGGCTCCATCCCCACGAAGCCATCGAAGGGGTCCACACGCTGGACCAACTGCTGTCGTCCGAGCTGGGCCCGGACGGCCCCGGCCCCGCCCGGGCCCCAGGAGGAAGCTCCGGGGAGTCCGAGGGACGGGCGGAGCCGGTGGTGGTGGCCATCGGCGAGTGCGGCCTCGACTACCACTACGACCACTCCCCGCGTCCGGCCCAACGGGAGGCCTTCGCCCTCCAGGTCGAGCTGGCCCACCGTCACGGCCTGGCCCTGGTCATCCACACCCGCGAAGCCTGGGACGACACCCTCGACATCCTGGGCGCGGCCGGGGTGCCCGAGCACACCGTGGTCCACTGTTTCACCGGGGGTCCCGACGAGGCCCGTCGCTGCCTCGACCTCGGTGCGTCGCTCTCCTTCAGCGGCGTGGTCACCTTCAAGAACGCCGGAGACGTCCGCGAGGCCGCGGCGCTCTGCCCGTGGGACCGCCTGCTGGTGGAGACCGACTCGCCGTTCCTGACTCCGGTGCCCCATCGGGGAACCCTCAACGAGCCGTCGAGGGTTCCCCTGGTCGGTGCGACGATCGCCCAGGTCAAAGGCGTTGAGACTTCGCACGTGGCCGATGTGACCACGCGAAACGCCCGAGCCGCCTTCGCCTGCTGAGGCGGCAACGGTTTGATTCTTCGTCCCCACTCTGTCTAACCTCGGCATCGCGGCCGCCGATACAGCGGTCGTTTTGCTTTGAGTGTTGCTTTGAGTGCTCAGTGCGGTTGTCGGGCGCATTGCGGGGGTCGGCCGGAGGACCGGCCCCACCCACTCCCCGGTCGGGAGTGGATCCGTACCCGACGGGCCATTCCCGGGGGTGCGGCACAACGCAGTCCCATAAGGAGAGTGGAGCCCTGAGGACGACGATGACCCGGGGGAGCCGGCACGGTGCCGCCTTCCTCCTCTGCGGAGCGCTGCTCGTGGTGCCGCTCCTCTTAATCCAGAACGGCTCCGACGCCTCGGCCACACCCCAGGGACAGCGACCAGGCCCGGCCCCGACCGCCTCGGCCTCGGGCCCCGGCACCGGCCCAACGTGGAAATTGGCCTCGCAGACCCGTCGGGCCCAGTCGAAGCCCCGGTCGGGCGTCGTGGCCGGGCCGGCCACGACGGTGCCACCCACCGTGGCGACCACCACGACCACGGGACCTCCCCCCACCTCGGTGCCCAGCGCCGAGGTGGTCCAGCGCTCGGCCGAGGCGCCCGCCACCACGACGGTCACCGTGCCCCCCACCACCACGACCACCAGCCCCCCGGTGGCGGCCACCGGATCGGTCCGCTACGGCCAGGTGACCTACTACGCCCACCCGGCCGGGACCTGCGCCAGCCCGTTCCTGCCCTTCGGCACGGTGGTCCGGGTCACCAACCCGGCCAACGGGCTCTCCACCACCTGCCTGGTCAACGATCGTGAGGCGGACACCGCCCGCTCCATCGACCTGGCCACGGCGACCTTCGCCGAGCTGGCCCCGCTCTCCCAAGGGGTCATCGACGCCCAGCTGACCTGGTGACGGCCCGAGTCCGGGGATCGTCGGTGGCGGTTCGACGCTGCGGGAAGGTGAGACACTGACCGGGTGACGCACGGGCGAGCGGAGATCCACCAGCTGCTGGTGGCCAACGACCTGCGTCCCAGCCGGGCCCTGGGCCAGAACTTCGTGGCCGACGGCAACACGGTGCGCCGGATCGCCCGACTGGCCGGCATCACCGAGGACCGGCCGGTGGTGGAGATCGGGGCCGGGCTGGGATCGCTCACCTTGGCCCTGGTGGAGGCGGGTGCCTCGGTCACCGCGGTGGAGATCGACCGGCACGTCCTGCCGGTTCTGCGGGACCTGGTCGAACCGCTGGGCGTCCGGGTGGTCGAGGCCGACGCCCTGACCCTCGACTGGGCCGATCTGCTCGGGACGGACCCGGCCGGTGGGCCGACGGAGGGACCGTGGACGCTCGTGGCCAACCTTCCCTACAACGTGGCCGTGCCCCTGGTCATCCGGGTGCTCGAGGAGGCGCCCCAGGTGGCCTCGCTGCTGGTGATGGTCCAACGGGAGGTGGGGGAGCGCCTGGCCGCCGAGGTCGGTGACGACGCCTACGGGGCGGTGTCGGTCAAGGTGGCGTACTGGGCCGCGGCCTCGGTGGTGGGCCGGGTGTCGGCCTCGGTGTTCATCCCGCGGCCCCGGGTGGAGTCGGTGCTGGTCCGCCTGGACCGGCGGCCCGAGCGGGAGGGGCTCGGCGGCTCCGGCCCGGGCGATCGGGACTACGACCGCCTGTTCACCGTGGTGCGGGGGGGATTCGCCCACCGCCGGAAGATGCTGAGGCGCTCGCTCCAGGACCTGGTCCGACCGGAGGCCTTCGCGGCCACCGGCATCCCGGCCACCGCCCGAGCCGAGGAGCTCACCCTGTCCGACTGGGAGCGACTGGCCGGGTGGGGCCCCGAGGATCGCCCGGGACGGTCCCACGCGGCCGGCCCGGTGGATCCGGCCCGACCGGCCCGACCCGGTCCCCGGATGGGCCCATGACCCACCGGTCCGCTTCGACGACGGGCCCCGGCGGTGCCGAGGGCCCGGGCCCGGGCCCGGTCGAGCTGACCGCTCCGGCCAAGTTGACCCTGTCGCTGCGGGTCACCGGTCGGCGTCCCGACGGGTTCCACCTGCTCGAGTCGGTCATGGTCTCGCTGGACCTGGCCGACACCCTGGTGTTCGGAGAGGGCGAGGGGCTGTCCATCGAGGAGGAGTTCACCGGGGTGGGCCTGGCCGGTGGAGTGAGACCCGGACCGGACAACCTGATCAGCCGGGCCCTGGTGGCGGTGGGGCGCAGCGCCCGGGTCCACCTGGTGAAGAGGGTGCCCCCGGGCGCCGGCCTGGGCGGGGGTTCGGCCGACGCCGCCGCCGTCCTCCGGTGGTGCGGGGTCCGCGACCTGGCCCTCGCCGCGGGTCTGGGGTCCGATGTGCCTTTCTGCCTGGTCGGGGGCCGCGCCCTGGTCCGGGGGGCGGGAGAGCAGGTGGCGCCGCTGCCCTACGAGGAGCAGGCGTACACGCTCTTCCTCCTGCCCTTCGGCATGGACACCCGGGCCGTCTACGCGGCCTGGGACCGGCGGCATCCGCGGGGCGGGCGCCCCGACCCGGGCCCCGCTGCCGGCGTCTCGGGGCCGGAGGGGGTCAACGACCTCGAGGCCCCGGCCCTGGACGTGGAGCCGCGTCTCGGGGCGTGGCGGGACCATCTGGCCCGGCTGACCGGCCGCCGGCCGTGGCTGGCCGGCAGCGGGTCGACGTGGTTCGTGGCCGGTACCCCGGAGGAGTCGGGGCTTGACGGTCGGCCCGAGGTCAGCCTCGGATCCGAGCGGGCCGTGGTGGTGCCGGTCCGGACCGTGCCCACCGGCTGGCCGGGCGCGGACCATCCACCGGGCAGAGCGTGAGGAACGTGGTGGGCCACCGACCCGATCAGACGGGTCGGTGGCGACAGGTCGGGCCTACTTGC
>DATCBL010000146.1:0-2000 GCA_036511875.1 Acidimicrobiales bacterium | reverse complement strand
CCGCCCCCCTCGGCGGCCAGCACCTCGCGACGGGCCCGGGGCGTCATCGGTCGCGGGCCAGCTCGCGCAGCGCCGAGCGCACCATGTCCTCCACGGTGCCCTCCCCGTCCACCGCGTCGAGGACGCCCCGGATCTCGTCGGGCCCGTAGCCCAGCTCGGTCAGCGCCGCCCGCACCTCGCCGCGGGGGGAGCCCGCCGCCCCGACCACCGGGCCCGGTTCACTCAGGGAGGGGAGGTCCAGGCGGGCCTTGAGCTCGAGCAGCAGGCGGGCCGCGGTCTTCTTCCCCACCCCGGGCACCAGGCAGAGCGTGTCCACGTCGTCCTCCAGCACCGCGGTGGACAGGGCGGCCGGGGACAGCGACGAGAGGATGGCGAGGGCCAGGGAGGGACCGACCCCGTGGGCGCCGAGCAGCGCCTCGAAGCATCGGCGCTCGTCGGCGTGGGCGAACCCGTAGAGCACGATGGCGTCCTCCCGCACATGGGTGTGGACGTGGAGGAACACCTCGCCCCCCGGCGGGCCCGACCCGGCCAGGAATGAGGTGGTCACCGCGACCCGGTAGCCGACCCCGCCCACGTCGACGATGACCTCGCCGGGGGCGGGGTGGCCGGCCAGCACGCCGCGCAACGAGCCGATCACGACGGCTCCCCGGTGGCCGCGGCCACCGCCCGGCGCAGGGGCTGGGCGGTCAGATGACAGGCGGCCAACGCCAGGGCGTCGGCCACGTCGGGGGGACGGGGGGGCTCGGACAGACCGAGCACCGAGGCCACCATCCGCTGGACCTGCTCCTTGGTGGCCGACCCGTACCCCACCACGGCCTGCTTCACCTCGTTGGCGGTGTACTGGGCCACCTCGCAGCCGGACTCGGCCGCCGCCACCAGGGCCACCCCGGCGGCCTGGCCGGTGGCCATGGCCGTTCTGGCGTTGACCTGGAAGAAGACCCGTTCCACGACCACGGCCTCCGGTCGGAACTCCGCCACCAGGGCCCGCAGCTCGTCCGAGAGCGTCCGCAGGCGTTCGGGCAGGGGCACCGACGGCTCGGTCGAGATCACCCCGCCGGCCACCGCCACCAGCGCGCTGCCCCGTCGGGTGACGACGCCATACCCGCACCGGGAGAGGCCCGGATCGATCCCCAGGACGAACACGCGTTCGATGCTACCGGGCCGACCCGCCGGCGAGGGGGATGCCGGCCGGACCGCTCATCCCTCGTAGGCCGCCATCACCGCGTCGGGGATGTCGAAGTTGGCGTAGACGTTCTGCACGTCGTCGTGGTCGTCGAGGGCCTCGATCAGCCGGAGCACCCGCTTGGCCTCGGACTCCGAGGTCACCTCGACGGTGGCCGTCGGCACCATGGTCAGCTCGGAGGCGCCGGGCTGGAGGCCGGCCTCCTCCAGGGCGGCGTGCACCGCCATCAGCTCGGCCGGGGCGCTGGTGACCAGCCAGCGCTCCCCCTCGTCGGCCAGGTCCTCGGCCCCGGCCTCCATGACCACTTCCAGCACCCGCTCCTCGTCGAAGGAGCGGGGGACGCCGATCACGCCCTTGCGCTCGAACTGCCAGCTCACCGCGCCGGGCTCGGCCATGCTCCCGCCGTTCTTGTTGAAGAGGTTCCGGATCTCCGCGCCGGTGCGGTTGCGGTTGTCGGACAGGCACTCGACCATGACGGCCACGCCGTCCGGCGCGTACCCCTCGTAGGAGATCGACTCATAGCGCACGCCTTCCAGCTCGCCAGAGCCGCGCTTGATGGCCCGTTCGATGGTGTCGATCGGCACCGAGGAGTCGCGGGCCTTCGTGTACATGGTGCGCAGGCTGGCATTGGCCGTCATGTCGCTGCCGCCCTCGCGGGCCGCCACCTCGATCTGGCGGATGAGCTTGGCGAACACCTTGGCCCGGGCTGCGTCCTTGGCACCTTTTTGATGCTTGGTCGTCGCCCACTTGGAGTGTCCCGACATGCCCTAACGCCTCGCTTCTTTGGTCATCTCCACGAACAGCCGATGCAGCCTAC
>DATCBL010000145.1:0-7639 GCA_036511875.1 Acidimicrobiales bacterium | reverse complement strand
TTGCCCAGCTTCGACCCCTCCCGACGGTCGGCCTCCTGGACGCTCGACGAGGTGGTGGTGCCGGCCGACCACCGGCTTGACCGGGCCTCCACCGACCGGGTGCGGGACCTGGCCCTGGTGGTCTTCTCGGCCGAGGCGGCCGGAGGGGCCCGTTGGTGCCTCGACACCGCCGCCGAGCATGCCCGGACCCGCCAGCAGTTCGGGCGGCCCATCGGCCAGTTCCAGGGGATCAAGCACCGCCTGGCCGACCTGCTGGTGGCGGTGGAGCAGTCGGTGGCGGCCACCTGGGACGCCGCCACGGTGGTGGACCACGACCGGCCGGGTCCCGGCGGCCCCCCGGGCGCCGGACCGCCGCCCGAGGGGGACGCAACGGTCCGATTGGCCGTCGCGCTGGCCGCCTCCCTGGCCTTGGACGGCTACGTGGAGGCGGCCAAAGGGGCGATCCAGGTCCTCGGGGGCATGGGGTTCACCTGGGAGCACGACGCCCACATCCACCTGCGTCGGGCCACCACCCTGCGCCAGGTGGTCGGGGGCACGGCGCCCCTGCGGGCCGAGGCAGCCCGGCTGGCCCTGGAGGGCCGGCGCCGCCGACTGGCCGTCGAACTCCCCCCGGAGGCCGAGCGGCTGCGCCGGGAGCTGGCGCCCCTGGTGGCTACCATCGCCGCCCTCGACGACCCGGCCGCCCAGCGCCGGGCCCTGGCCGACGCCGGGCTGCTGACGCCGCACTGGCCGGCCCCGTTCGGGAGGGACGCCGGCCCGGTGGAGCAGCTGGTCATCGACCAGATCTGCGCCGGGGCCGAGGTGCGCCGACCCAACCTGGCCGTGGCGGCGTGGGCCCTCCCGACCATCATGGCCCACGGGACACCGGAGCAGACCGATCGGTTCGTGACGCCCACCCTCCGCGGGGACATCGTGTGGTGCCAGCTGTTCAGCGAGCCGGGGGCCGGCTCCGACCTGGCCGCCCTGAGCACCAGGGCCACCCGCGTCGCCGGAGGATGGTCGCTCGAGGGTCAGAAGGTTTGGACCTCGGTGGCCCAGCGGGCCCACATGGGGATCTGTCTGGCCCGGACCGACCCCGAGGCGCCCAAGCACCGGGGGATCACGTACTTCCTGGTCGACATGGCCTCGCCCGGGATCGAGGTGCGGCCCCTGCGGGAGATCACCGGGGACGCCCTGTTCAACGAAGTCTTCTTCGACGGGTGCTTCGTGCCCGACGACTGCGTGGTGGGCGAGGTGGACGGTGGCTGGAGGCTGGCTCGGACCACACTGGCCAACGAGCGGGTCTCCCTGTCCACCGACTCGGCGTTCGGCGGCGCCCTGGAGGGGGTGCTGGCCCGGGTGTCCGGCCGTCGCTCCCTCCAGGACCCGGTGACCCTGGACCGCTTGGGCCGGCTCCTGGCCGAGGCCCAGTCCCTGGCCCAGCTGGGCCTCCGGGCCACGCTGCGCTCGGTGGGGGGACTGCAACCCGGGCCGGAGTCGAGCGTGCGGAAGCTGCTGGGGGCGGAGTTCGAGCAGCGCGTGCACGAGTTCGGTCTCGATCTGGCCGGCCCCGACGGGGTGATCACCGAGGGCGATGCCGCGGTGTCGGCCCGCGGGGTGCTCCACAGCAAGTGCCTCACCATCGCCGGGGGGACCAGTGAGGTCCAGCGCAATGTCATCGGGGAGCGGCTGCTCGGCCTGCCCCGCGACCCCGAGCCCGGCCGATGACGCCGGGCCCGGGGACGGAGCACCGGACAGTGGACAGGACACAGGACGGGACCGGGCGTAGCGTGGAGATGGTGCACGAGAACGGAGGATGGAACCGTGGGTGACCGGGTGCTCTATTTCGAGGACGTCGAGGAGGGGGACCAGGCCCCGGTGAGGTCGCGGGTGCTGACTCGCACCGATCTGGTGATGTACGCCGGCGCCTCCGGCGACTACAACCCCATGCACCATGACGAGGTCCAGGCCCAGGCGGCCGGCCAGCCGAGCGTGTTCGGCCACGGCATGTTCTCGATGGGGTTCCTGGGCACGGCCATCACCGACTACGTGGGCGTGGGCAACGTCCGACGGTTTCGGGCCCGCTTCGCCAAGCAGACCTGGCCGGACGAGGAGCTCCGCACCACGATCGTGGTGACGGGCAAGCGGACCGAAGGCCCCGACCACCTGGTCGACATGGACGTCCGCCTCGTCAATGCCGACGGCGAGGAGAAGGTGGTCGGAGAGGCCACCGCCGTGGTGCCCAGCCGCCGCTGACCCTCCGGGCCGGCGGCCCGGCGGTCCGTGGTCCGGTCTCTAGAAGAAGCTGAACTTCGGGATGCCCGAGGACACCCCTTTGAACAGCTCGCCCTTGGCCCCGGCCAGCTCCTCCGGGGTCCACATGGAGTCGCGGTGGAGCTCGCCGATCGGGTGGAACCCGCCCATGGCCCACACGTTGCCCCCGAAGACCACGAAGTTCTGACCGGTCACGTCGGACGCCTCGTCCGAGGCCAGGAACGTCACCAGCTGGGCGATGTTGCGCGGATCCCATTCGTCGAATCCTTCGGCGGCCTTGGTCATGTCGCCGAACAGGTTCTCGGTCATCCGGGTCCGGGCCCGCGGCGAGATGGCGTTGACGGTCACGCCGTAACGCTCCAGCTCCCGGGCCAGGACCCAGGTCAGGGAAGCGATGCCCGCCTTGGCCGAGGAGTAGTTGGCCTGTCCGGCGTTCCCGTACAAGCCGGCCTCCGACGAGGTGTTGATGATGTGGCCGCTGACCGTCTCGCCGGCCTTGGCCCGGTTCCGCCAGTAGACGGCGGCGTGATGGGAGGGGGCGAAGTGCCCCTTCAGGTGGACCCGAATCACGTCGTCCCAGTCCGACTCCTCCATGTTGAAGCTCATCTTGTCCCGCAGGATGCCGGCGTTGTTCACCAGGATGTCCAGCTGACCGAAGGTCTCGACGGCTTGGTCGACGAGCTCCCTGGCCCCCTGCCACGAGCTGACGTCGGAGGCGTTGACGGCGCCGTCGCTCCCCCCAGCCTTGATCAGCTCCACCACTTCTTCGGCGGGATGCTTGTCGCCGCCCTGGCCCTGCAGGGAGGCCCCGACGTCGTTGACGATGACCTTGGCGCCCTCCGAGGCCAGCAGCAGCGCCTCCTCGCGACCGATCCCTCGTCCCGCCCCGGTGACGATGGCCACCTTGCCGTCGAGCATTCCCATGATGTCCTCCTGTGTCTGATCTGCCTGGATCTGATCTGTCTGCTTCTGATCTGTCGTTGAACCCCGTAGGTGCCGGCCGTGCCCGGCGGGGCCGGGTCGGTCCCGGCGTCCGGTGATCCGGCGGTGACTGGTCCCCGGCCCACGGGCCCGGCCCCGATCCGCGCCCCCGATCGGTCGGGGTCGGGAACCGAGGCGCAGGAGCGGAACCGGGGAAGCATGGCCGAAACCGGCCCTGGTCGGCAAGACCGGCCGCCGGGCGAGCCACCGGGGCAGGGGAGCGCGATGGTAAGTTCGCTCGGATCGACAGCAGGCGAACGGAGACGGTGTGAGCGGTCAGGGCACGGCAGTGGACCAGGAGGACGGGCCGATGGCCCGGGCCCTCCATGGCGTCGCCCCTCAGCTGCACCGGGTGGAGCGGAAGGTGCGCCGCGAGGCGACCCGCCTGGCCGCGCTGTCGTTCCTGCAGCTGCCGCCCCGCGAGGCGGTCCGGATGGCCTACAACGTCCTCCTCCGGCGTGAGCCGGACGAGCCGGCCTGGACCGAGCAGGCCGACGCCATGGCGGCCGGGTTGCTGCCCCACGCCGACCTGGTCGACCGGATCCGGTGCTCGAGCGAGTACCGGACCCACATCCCGATCCTCCCCACCCAGCTGCACGCCTCCCTCCACGCCAGCCGCAGCGAGTTCATCATCGGGCTCCCTCCGGCCCGGCGCATCGTGGACCTCGGGGGTGGCTCCACCTGGGACGCCCGGGGGGCGTTGGTCGGGCTGGGCTACCCCTACGACTTCGACGAGCTGGTGATCGTGGACCTGCCCCCCGACGACCGCCATCCCCTCTATCAGACGGAACGCTATGGGACCAACAAGACCGATCGGGGCCTGGTCCGTTACGAGTACCGGTCCATGTCCGATCTCTCGTTCGCCGAAGACGCCACGGTGGACCTGGTGTACAGCGGCCAGTCAATCGAGCACGTGACCGAGGACGAAGGCGACGTCGTGCTGAAGGAGTCGTTCCGGGTCCTGAAGCCCGGAGGGTTCATGGCCATCGACACCCCCAACGGGTTCGTGTGCCGACTCCAGCAGGCCTCGTTCATCGATCCCGACCACAAGGTGGAGTACACCCTCGAGGAGCTGAGGAACAAGGCCACCTCGGCCGGTTTCACCGTGCTGACCGAACGGGGCCTCAACTGGGGCGGCCCGGCCGTGGCCCAGGGGGTCTTCGACCAAGCCTCGTTGGCCGCCAATCGGGGCATCTACTACGACGCCGCCGGCTCCTACCTGCTGGCGCTGGTGATCCAGAAGCCGGGCTGACCCGGACCGGAGGCGGGGCCGCCGTCCGGGCTCGGGTCCGAGAGCCGCCCGCTCAGGCCGGCTGCGCCTCCAGGACGAAGACCGGGATCTGCCGATCGGTGCGGGTCTGGTAGTCGGCGTAGTCGGGGTAGGCGGCGACCGCCCGGTCCCACCAGAGGGCCTTCTCGTCCCCGGTGACCTCGCGGGCCAGCCGGTCTGTCTTCACCGGGCCGTCCTGGAGCTCCACGTGCGGATCGGCCACGAGATTGGCGTACCAGCGCGGGTGGGTGGGGGAACCGCCCTGGGAGGCCACGACGGCGTAGGTCCCGTCGTGCTCGACCCGCATCAGGGGCGTCTTGCGGAGCTTGCCGGAGGAGGCGCCCCGGCTGGTCAGGATGATGACGGGAAGGTCCCGCAGGGTGGTCCCCTCCCGGCCCCCTGAACGCTCGTACAGGTCGACCTGGTCACGGACCCACTGGGCGGTGCTTGGTTCGTACTCGCCATCGAGGGGCATGCCCACACGCTAGTGCCGCGATCCCGGCCAGGGGGTGTGCGGGCGAGAGTGCGGGCGAGAGGATTCGAACCTCCATCCCCGAAGGGACCGGGACCTAAACCCGGCGCGTCTGCCAATTCCGCCACGCCCGCAGTACGAGCAGCCTACCGAGTGCCCACCCCGGATCGGGGGTGGGAGGACTCGGCGTCCGGGGATCGTCAACGGGATCGGGCAGGGCCCTGGCTATAGTCACCCTGTGCCACCAGCGCAGCCTTCGACGCCCTCGGTGGTCCCCATCGAGCCCACGCCGTCCGCGGCCGCGGTCCCCGACGATCCCTCGGAGCGGTCCCGCTACCTGGCCGACGTCATGGCCGAGATCGACGCCGAGGTGAGGCGCAGACGGGCATCGGGAGACCTCCCGGTCGGACTGGAGCAGGAGCTCGACGAGCTGTTCCTCGAATTCTCACCGATCGGGCTGCACGGAAGAGCCCGGCTCCGCGAGACGCTGTCCCTGGTGGACCGGTCGGCGTACGTGGACATCGCCGTCCCGGTGGAGTCCCAGAAGGTCGTCGGGAGCTACGTCAAGCGGCTCATCCGCAAGTCGATGACCTGGTACATCGGGTTCATCGTCCATCAGATCGTGAAGTTCGCCTGGTCGGTGTCGCGGATGCTCCACGTGGTGGTGGACCACGTGGAGGACCTCGAGGCCGCGGTCGAGGTCCAGCGCATGCCCCCCCTCCCCGCCTCGGTGGTGCCCGACGCCGATCCCGGCGCGGCGTGGTGGGCCGGGGAGGCGATTACCGCCCTGTCCGGGGTCGAAGGCCGGGTGCTCCACGCCGACTGCGGGTCGGGAAGCCTGGTGGAGGCGCTGGTCGCTGCCGGAGTCGACGCCTACGGGGTGGAGCCGACCGAGGCCGCGGCCGAGGCGGGGGTCGGCCGGGGACTCGACGTCAGAGCCGAGTCGCTCCTCGACCACCTCGACGTGGTGGCCGACGCTGCCCTCAACGGGATGGTCGTCTCCGGGTCGGTCCAGTGGCTCCATCCCAACGAGCGGGATCGTCTGGTGGGCCTGGTGGGCACCCGCCTGGCCGTGGGCGGCGTCGTGGTCCTCCACTCCTCCACGCCGGAGTCGTGGCTGGGCAGTGTCTCCCCGGTCATCAGCGACCTGGCTCCGGGGCGTCCCCTGCACGCCGAGACCTGGAGCAGGCTCCTGGAAGATCGGGGACTCATGGTCACCGGTGTGACCTCGGGCGGGACCGACCGCCGGATCGACCCCGTGGCCGGCGCCCACCCCGACGCGGCCTCGGTCAACGCGACCATCGACGCCGTCAACCGGGCGCTGCTCGGGCCTGGCGAGTACCTGCTGGTCGCCGTCCGGGAGCGGTGATCGCCGTCGAGGGGACCGTGGTGGGCCCGCCGGCGTGGCGATGAAGCTCACGTTCGTCACACCGCGTTACGGCACCGAAGTGATCGGCGGGGCCGAGACCGCGGCCCGCATGCTGGCCGAACGACTGTGCCGGCGACCGGACTGGGAGGTCGAGGTCCTGACCAGTTGCGCCCTGGACCACCTCACCTGGGAGAACACCGAGCCGGCGGGAACATCGACCCTCAACGGCGTGACCGTGCGCCGGTTCCCCACCTCGAGCCGCCGCCAGCTCGACTACTTCGACCTCGACGCCAAGATCCGCCTGGCCCCCTCGGCGGTGGGTCTGGCCGAAGCCCGCCGGTGGGTGGCCCTCAATGGCCCGATGTGCCCGGGGCTGGTCGACGCGGTGGCCGCCACCGACGCCGACGTGGTGGCCTGTTACCCCTACTTGTTCGCCACCACGGTGGACGGGATCGCCGTCTCGCCGGTGCCCACGATCCTCCACCCGGCCGCCCACGACGAGCCGGCCCTGTACCTGTCGGCCTTCCGCCAGAGCTTTCGCCACGTGGACGGCTTCGTGTACCACACCCAGGCCGAACGTGACCTGATGGAGTACGCCTTCGGCAACGGCGCCAAGCCGCAGATCGTCCTGGGCCTCGGGGTCAACGACCCGGCGGGTGGCGGGCGGCCCGGCGGGGAGCTGCTGGGCCTCGGGGACCGCCCGTACCTCTGCTATCTGGGGCGGGTGGACGAGCACAAGGGGTGCGGGATGTTGGCCGAGTACTTCGCCCAGTACAAGGACCGCCACCCCGGCGACCTGGCCCTGGCCTTCATCGGGCCGATCTCCGACAAGGCCCCCGAGCACCCCGACATCGTGGTCACCGGGACGGTCTCGGAGGCGGACAAGTGGGACATGCTGGGCGGTGCCGAGGTCATGGTCAACCCCTCGGCCTACGAGTCTTTCTCGCTGGTGCTGTTGGAGGCGTGGTCCCTCGACGTCCCGGTGCTGGTCAACGCGTCGTGCGCCGCCACCATGGAGCACTGTCGACGGTCGGGGGGCGGGCTCTGGTTCGAGTCGTACCGGTCCTTCGAGGTGACGGTGGAGCGCCTGCTGGCCGACGACCCGCTCCGCCGGATCCTGGGGGAGGCCGGTCGCCGGTACACCGAGCAGTACTACCGCTGGCCTTCGATCATCGACCGCTACACCGAGTTCCTCGTCGCCGTCATCGCACGCGGTCGGCGTCCGCCGATCCGGGCCAAGCGGCTGGTCCAGCCGGCCGGTGGGCCGGAGTACCTCCGCCCGGGCTGACCAGCA
>DATCBL010000144.1:0-4122 GCA_036511875.1 Acidimicrobiales bacterium | reverse complement strand
GCCGGCCCGCTACCGGCCTCCAGGAGGTAGGCCGCCTCGGCCAGCACGCCGATCCGGTCGAGCACGGCCCGGAAGTGCCACGCCCCGAAGGTCGGGTCGGCCGTGCTCCGGCGCACGTCGTCCAGGGCCTGGTCCAGCAGTTGGCCGAGCTGCTTCGCCATGGTCGGGTCGTCGGTGTCCTCCACGCTGCAGTGGAGCCGGTCGGCCACCACGTCGAGGATGGGGAGGCGCCGGAGGTCGTTCAGGACCTGGGCAACCAACACGTTGTGGGTACCCTCCCAGGATTCGTAGACCATGGCGTCGCGATAGAGCCGGGGGAGCACGCTGAACTCCTCGATGGTCCCGTTGCCGCCCAGCACCTCGATGGCCGAGTGCACCACCTCGGAGGCCTGCACCGACAGGACGTACTTGGTCAGATTGACCAGGAACCGGTGGTAGGCCACGTCCTCGTCGTCAGCGGTGCCGGCATCGATGCGGTCCTCCAGGCCGGTGAGGGCGAACACCAGGTGGAGCGCACCCCTCGAGGTGGACACCATGTCGGCCAGGGTGTGCCGGACCGCGGGGAACTCCTCGATCCGGCGGCCGAACGCCTCGCGGTGGCGGGCGTAGGCCCGGGCCTCGAGGACGGCCCGGCGCATCATGCCGGCGTCACCCACCGCGGTCATCCACCGGCTGGTGTTGAGGACGATGCCCACCGCGGTGCGGAAGCCGTGCTCGACCGGCCCTACCGGCCAGGCCAGGGCGCCGTCGAAATCGATCTCCCCCGAGGCCAGGCCACGGGTGCCCAGCTTGTCCTTCAGGCGCCGGAGCGCGAACCCGTTGGGTGCGCCGCCGATGGTCCGCGGGACCACGAAACTGCCCAACCCCGCCGTGCCGTCGGGCCCGCCGGCCACCCTGGCGGTTAGGAAGAACTGGCCGGCGTCGGCCACCGAGCAGAACCACTTCTCCCCGGTGATGCGGTAGGTCCCCGCATCACCGCTGGGCTCGGCCAGGCAGGCGTTGGCCCCCACGTCGCTGCCCCCCTGCATCTCGGTGAGGAACTGGGAGCCGCGGGTGGCGGTGGCATGGTCCGGGTCGACCAGGTCGGGGAGGAACCGGTCCCGGACGGAGGGATCCGCGGCCCGACGGAGGGCGCGGGCCAGGCCGATGGTGCAGGTGGCCGGGCAGGCCTGCCCGGCCTCACCCTCCAGGGACAGCAGGTAGAGCAGCGTGGCCTGCTCGAAGGCGCTTCCCGGCCGGTCGGAGAGGGCCACCAGTCCGCTGGCCCACACCGCGGTGGCGGCGGAGTCGTAGGCCGGGTCGAACACCACGGACTCGGTCCGCCTCCCGATGGCGTCGTAGCGGGCCAGCTCGGGAAGGTGGAGGCGCTGCTCGTAGCGTCGGGCCGCCGGTCCCACCACCTCGACCACCTGTCGGGCGAAGGCCGAGGCCCGGACGTCCAGGGCCGCCCGCCGTTCGGGGCTGAGGGCCCGGTCGAGGATCGCCCGCAGGTCCCGGTCGGAGGCGAACGGGTCGGCGGGAAAGGAGTCCCGCCAGGCGACCAGAGCCGATCGTGCCGATGCGATGCCCATGTCCCATGATCGCGCCGGACGAGCCGGGTCGCGGCGGTCGATCTGACCACCACCGGGCAGAGCCCGCCCGCCGGATAATACGGTGGTCCGGACCGGCGACAGAGGGGTGTGGGGAGGGAGGATGGTCGAGACCGAGGGAGTCGCAGGGGGCCCGCGACGGCCATCGGCCATCGGGCGGGCCCTCGAGGGGTGGAAGGCCTGGGACCCCGGCCTCCGGGCCACCCATCGGTCCATCCGGGCTGCGGTCGTGGTCCCGGCGGTGTTCGCCCTGGCCGACTTCGGCGTGGGCAACGGTCAGACCACCCTGTTCGGCGTGTTCGGGTCCTTCGCCCTGCTGCTCTTCGTCGACTTCGGGGGTCCGACCCGGGTGCGGCTCCGTTCCTACGCCGGGCTCTTCGCCGCCGGCGCGGTGCTCATCGTCGCCGGGACCCTCTGCTCGGCCTACGCCGCCACCGCGGTGATCGGCATGGCGGTGTTCGGATTCGCCGTCCTCGTCGCCGGGGCGGTGAGCCCCCAGGCCGCCGTGGCCTCTACCGCGGCGCTGCTGACCTTCGTCCTCCCGGTGGCCGTACCGGGCGGCCCCTCGGCCCTCGGCAGCCGGTTGGCGGGCTGGGGTCTGGCGGCGGCCTTCTCCATACCCGCGGTGATGCTGGTGTGGTCGGGCCGGTGGCACGACCCTCTCCGGCGGGCGGTGGCCGATGCCGCCCGGGCCCTGGCCCGCCTGGTCGAGGCCCATGCCGAGGGTCGCCTCGATCCCCCGGGGTGGCAACGGGCGGGTGACGCCATGGACCAGCTCCGGGCCCGGTACGAGGCCACCCCCTACCGGCCGGCGGGCGCCGGGCCGACCGACTCCGCGTTGGTGAGCCTGGTGTCGAGGATGGAGTGGGTCGGCCAGAACGCCCTCGTCCCACTGGACAGCGGATCCGTCCTGGCCGACAACCGGCCGGTCCGGAGGATCAACGCCGCGGTGGCCCGAGTGCTCCACCAGATCGCCGACCTGGTGGAGGAGGAGGACGCGCTGACCTCGCTGGGGAGGGTCGGCACCTTGGCTGAGGAGGTGGACGAACTGGCCTCGGCCCGGGAGGCGTCGATGGAGGCGGCGTGGGAGCACCTGCTGGCCAACGTGGGCGACGCGGATCAGGCGGCCACCGATGCCGTCACCGACGGCGGGGCTCTGTCACTGTGGACGGTGGATCCCACCTACCCCAGTCGGATGCTGGCCTTCGCCACCGAAATGACCGCGGATGTGGCCCTCGGCACGGTGCCCCATCGCGCCGGTGACGGAGTGGTGGCGCGGGCCCGCCGGTCCCTGCGGGCCATGCTCCAGTCGGCCTCGTCCCGGCTGACCTTCCGCTCGGTCTGGTTCCGGAACAGCCTGCGTGGCGCAGTCGGCTTGTCCCTGGCCGTGGCGGTGGCCCAGGCGACGGACGTGCAGCATGGGTTCTGGGTGGTGCTCGGCACCCTGTCGGTGTTGCGTTCGAACGCCCTTGGGACCGGAGCCAGCGCCCTGAGGGCGGTGGCTGGCACCGTGGGCGGATTCGTGGTGGGCTCGGCCCTGCTGGTGGCCCTGGGAACCCATTTGAACCTGCTGTGGGCGGTGCTGCCCTTCGCCGTCTTGGTGGCCGGGGTGGCCCCCTCGGTCATCTCGTTCACCGCCGGCCAGGCCGGGTTCACCGTGGCCATAGTCATCGTCTTCAACATCATCGACCCGGTGGGATGGAAGGTGGGTCTGGTCCGGGTGGAGGACATCGCCATCGGAGTGCTGGTCAGCATCGTGGTCGGGCTGCTCTTCTGGCCCCGTGGGGCTCCGGCCGAGCTGGCCCGCACCCTCAGCGAGGCCTACGCCGGGGCGACGGCGTGGCTCGTCGTCGAGATCGGGCGGGCCGGCGTACCCGACGCCGGGACCGAGGACGAGGTGCCGCGGACGGTGGCCATGGGCACCGCCGACCGGCTGGACGACGCCTTCCGCCAGTTCATGAGCGAGCGGGGCGCCAAGCGGATGGGGCTGTCGGCGGTGACCCACCTGGTGACCGGGTGTGCCCGGGTCCGGTTGATGGCGCGGGCGTTGGCCTCGCTCCCGGCCTACGCCGCCCCGCCGGGTGCGCCCCCTCTGGCCGCGGTCCGGTCGGTGGCCAACGACGTCACCGAGGAGTTCGCGACCGCCCAGAGGTGGTATGAGGACCTCTCCCGGGCCCTCCGTGAACGGCCGCTGGACCTGCCGACCGAGCCTCCCGACGCCAACCTGCGGCCCGGGCTCACCGCGGCCCTGGAGAACGCCCGGCAGGCCCGGCGGACCGACGAGATGCTCACCGCCCTGCGCCTGCTGTGGCTGGCGGAGCGGCTGGAGGAGCTCCGGGAGCTCCGAACGGAGTTGGCCGGCTCGGTCGGGCGCTTCGCCGGTATCCGGGTCCGGAGCCGGCCCGGGTGACGGCGACGGCGGGCGTCGGGGCGCACCTCCTTCCTGCACCGGATCGGAGGGGCGCGGCCCACCGTCCGACGGCGCACTGGAAGTGAGCGAGGACGACGATCAGACTGCGGGCCATGGACCCAT
>DATCBL010000143.1:0-3972 GCA_036511875.1 Acidimicrobiales bacterium | reverse complement strand
CCGTCAGCCGAACGGAGTGTCCCGGGGATCCGTGGCGAAAGCGGCGAACACGGATTCGACCGGTAGGCCGAGGGCGTTGCTGATCCCTTGCCAACTACATCCCTCTTGTCGGGCGGCGCCGACGATGTGGCGCTCTAGGTCGGGTCTGCGGGTGCCGGTCTGGGCAATGGCGGCCAGGGCGTCGATCGGGTCATCGGGCAGTCGGTTTCGGGCCATGACGCAGCCTATAGACGAACAGATGTTCGGTTCAAGTACCCTGCCAGCCTGAAGATGGCCGTCAGAACCCCACCACTTCGCACGGGGTTGCCCAGGTTCTCCGCAGACGGCCCGCTTAGGCGCGGGCCCCACATCAGGCGGCTGACCCCGGGCCGGGACCGGGCGGTACGGCGGCCTGCGAAGGGCTCCGGAAGGGTCACCCGCCTTCTGACCTGGTGTAACGGCCGGGACCGGGTACACTGGTACCTGTGGTTGAGCCTCGTGCTCCTCCACCGGGGTCTTCCTCATCCTGTTCCGGCCTGCCGACGCAGACCGGACGACGGCCCGAGGCGGGCCCGCAGGCATCCGTGAATCGCACGGTGTCGACGGTCGGCCTCCGGCCGTCACTGAACGATGAGAGAGAGTCACCGAACCCCATGACCACCACCGTCGATCCGTCGGATCGCGTCCTCGATGCTTCCGATCTCCCGCTGGCCGACCCCGGCGCCCCCCGGACCTTCGCCTCCCTCGGCGTCGATCCCTTCCTGGTCAAGGCCCTGGCCGACCAGGGCATCACCCACACCTTCGCCATCCAGGCCCTGACCGTGGCCGACGCCCTGGCCGGGCGGGACGTGTGCGGCAAGGCCAAGACCGGCTCGGGCAAGACCCTGGCCTTCGGCCTCCCCCTCCTCCAGCGCACCATGGCCGCCCGGTCGACCGAGCCGGGCCGTCCCCGGGCCCTGGTGCTCGTCCCCACCCGTGAGCTGGCCGTGCAGGTGAGCGAAGTCCTGGAGCCGCTGGCCAAGGAGGCCGGGCTCCGGATCGCCGCCGTCTACGGCGGGGCGGACATCGAGCGCCAGATCAAGAAGCTCCGCCGTGGCGTCGACGTCATCATCGCCACGCCGGGCCGGCTGATCGACCTGGGCGACCGGGGCGAGCTGTCGGTGGCCGACATCGAGACCCTGGTCCTCGACGAGGCCGACCGGATGGCCGACATGGGGTTCATGCCCCAGGTCGAGTGGGTGCTCCGACGCCTCGAGCGGGAGCACCAGACGTTGCTGTTCTCGGCCACGCTCGACGGGGCGGTGGACCGCCTGGTGAGCCGGTACCTCACCGATCCGGTCATGCACGAGGTGGCCTCGCCCAGTACCACCGTGGACGCCATGGAGCACCGCTTCCTCGAGGTGCACCAGATGGACCGGGTCAAGGTCTGCGCCGCCATCTGCCAGAACTCCGAGAAGACGCTGGTGTTCGTGCGCACCAAGCGGGGGGCCGACCGACTGGTCGAGCAGCTTCGCAAGGAGGGGGTGCGGGCCGACGCCATCCACGGCGACCTCCGCCAGAGCAATCGGGAGCGGACCCTGAAGGACTTCAGCGAAGGCAAGCTGCCCACCCTGGTGGCCACCGACGTGGCGGCCCGGGGTCTTGACATCGACCTGGTCGACGTGGTCGTCCACTTCGATCCCCCCGAGGACCACAAGGCCTACCTCCACCGCTCGGGCCGGACCGCCCGGGCCGGCGAGGCCGGCCTGGTGGTGACCTTGATCCAGTGGAACCAGGTGCTGGAGATCGAGCGCATCCAGACCCGCATCGGACTCCGGTCGCCGATCGTGGAGATCTTCTCCAACGACCACCGGCTGAAGGACCTGGCGGCGTGGAACCCGCTCGAGAACTGAGCCCACCGAGGGTCCAGGACCCCATGGCCCCGACGGCCGGGGGCGCCACCGCCCCGAGCGGGGAGCACCACCAGCCCCGTCCGGCTCACGGCCCGCTCCGTCAGCCATCCCATCCAGGAGATCCCCGTGCCTGAGCGACACTTCAGCCCGCCCATGACGGTGGGCGCCGGCATCGAGGGCATCGAGCGCGTCCTGGTAGTCACGGCCCACCCCGACGACGTGGACTTCGGGGTGGCGGGCTCGGTGGCCACCTGGACCCACGGCGGGCTGGAGGTGGCCTACTGCATCGCCACCGACGGCGAGGCCGGCGGCGCCGACCGTGATCTGCCCCGGCCGGAGATGGCCGCAATCCGCCGGGGCGAGCAGACCGAAGCGGCGGCGGTGGTGGGGGTGACCGACCTGACCTTCCTCGGCTTCCCCGACGGCCGGCTCCAGCCCGGCCTCGACCTCCGCCGGGACATCACCCGGGTCATCCGTCGCTTCCGGCCGGACCGCGTGGTGGCCCCGTCACCCGAGCGCAACTGGGCCCGCATCTACGCCAGCCACCCCGACCACCTGGCCGCCGGGGAGGCGACCGCCTGTGCCGTCTACCCCGACGCCCGCAACCCGTTCGCCTTCCCGGAGCTGCTGGCCGAGGGGCTCGAGCCCCATCTGGTGCCCGAGCTGTGGATCATGACCACCGACGGGGCCGACCGGGCCGTAGACACCACCGAGCACTTCGACCGCAAGCTGGCCGCACTCCGGTCCCACCGGAGCCAGGTGGGCGACGGGGACCACCTCGACGAACTGCTCCGGACCTGGATGTCCGGGACGGCGCTGGCCGCCGGGCTCCCGGAGGGCCGACTGGCCGAGGCGTTCCAGGTGGTCTCGACGGAGTGACCGAGGGCCACGGCTCCTCCGCCGGTCGTTGGGCCGTCCTTCAGCACGTGGCCCACGAGGGCCCGGCCCTCATCGCCGACGAGCTGGGCCGGGCCGGAGAGCGGGTCGAGGTGGTCCGCCTCGACCGTGACGACCGCCTTCCCGAGGAGGGGACGTTCGCCGGCCTGGTGGTGCTGGGGGGCCCGATGGGGGTCTCCGACGGTGGCGCCCACGCCTGGCTGGCCCCCGAGCGCGCCCTGTTGGCCGCCACCGCCAGGGACGGGAAGCCGGTGCTCGGGGTGTGCCTCGGGGCCCAACAGCTGGCCATGGCCCTCGGGGCCGAGGTGACCACCGGGGCGGTGCCGGAGATCGGGCTGGGTCAGGTCGAGCTGACCGGCCCGGGCCGGTTCGACCCGGTCACCGGTCCCGAGTACGGGGGCCTGTCGGCCACCACCATCCCGTGCGTCCACTGGCACCGCGACACGTTCTCCCTCCCTGACGGTGCGGTGCACCTGGCCGCCTCGCCGCGCTTCCCCCACCAGGCCTTCCGGTGGGGAGACCGGGTCTACGGCCTGCAGTTCCACGTCGAGGTGGACCGGGCGCTGGCCGCGGGGTGGGAGCCCTATCTTCCACCGGGCGTCACCCTGAGCCGCTCCGGCCTGGCCCAGGTGGAGACCGTGGGCCGACGGCTGCTCCGGCGCTTCGTGCAACGAGCCACCTCCCCTCCCACGTCCGGTCGTCGCTCGACCCCCGGCGATGTGGCGGCCGGCCCTGGGAGGGAGGGGCGTTGAGCCGGCCCACCGGCACCCTCGCCGAGGCGCCCCGATCGGGCGGCGCCGACGGGGACGGCCCGCCGGTCAAGCCCAGGCTGAGGGGCGTCTTCCACGAGGTGACCTTCTTCGTCTCGCTGGTGTCGGGCGCCGCGCTGGTCTGGGCGGCACCGACGGCGAGCTCGAAGCTGGCCATGGCGGTCTACGCGGTGTCCATCTCGCTGCTGTTCGGGGTCAGTGCCCTGTTCCACCGGCACACCTGGGGGCCGGTGGGCCGTCGCCGGATGCGCCGGGCCGACCACTCCACCATCTTCATCGCCATCGCCGGGTCCTACACCGCGGTGGCCGGCATCGCCCTCACCGGCTGGGCCCGGACCACCGTGCTCGGCATCGTCTGGGGCGGCGCGGTCATCGGCATCACGCTGCGCCAGGCGTGGTTGGATGCGCCGAAGTGGGTGATCGCCCTGCCCTAC
>DATCBL010000142.1:0-3800 GCA_036511875.1 Acidimicrobiales bacterium | reverse complement strand
GTCACCGTGGATCCGTTGACCGCGGTCACCGGTCCCGAGGCCGCGCCGAACTGCCCGGAGAACCTCCCGGCACCCCCGGCACCCGTCGGTCGCCGGCCGCCGGGGAACCCACCGCCGCCGCCGGGTCGTCCGGTCCCGGCTCCGCCGAACCCTCCGGTGCAGCTGCCCGAGGTCGGCTGGGACACGCTGACCGTGGTTGCCGTCACCGGCCGTCCGATGGTCGACGTGGACGACGACGAGGACGAGGTGGGCTTACCGAACGCCGAGACGCACGAGCCCACGGTCACGCTGGCTGCCGTCGTGGTCACGGTCTGGTCGAAGGTGGTCGTACTGGTGTAGTTGACGGTGGTCTGTCCGGTGGTGGGACTCTGGACCTCGAGCGAGGAACCGTTGATGGCGGCGATGGTTCCGGACGTCCCTGGGCGGGCTCCGCCACCCGCCCCCGCACCGCCGCTGCCCCTTCCGGCCGAAGCCGGTGCCTTGGTGGTCGAGGTGGTCGAGGCCGAGGACGACGAACCGCAGGCGGCCAGGGTCACCGCGGCCACGCCGAGGGCGGACAGGGCCACGGCCCGTCGGAGCGGGGTGTTCCACCGGTTGGCCAGCCAGCCGGCGGCGGAGCGGGGTGGGTTCGGGTTCTGTGTGGTGGTCATGGGCCTTCCTTGGTCTGCTTGATGAGGACGTGGGTATGAAGAGAGGTTCATTCGCTGCGCAGGGCATCGATCGGGGGGAGCTTGGCGGCCCGACCGGCGGGGTAGACACCGAACGCCACCCCGATGCCCACGGCCACGACGATGGCGCCGGCCATGGCCAGGGCGGAGATGGTGATGGGGTCGGAGATGAAGTGCGGCAGGATCCAGGCCACCAGGAGGCCCAGGCCGGCACCGAGGATGCCCCCGGCCAGGCCGAGGACCGACGCCTCCACCAGGAACTGCCGGCGGATGACGCGCGGGGTGGCCCCGAGTGCCTTGCGGAGGCCGATCTCGCGGATCCGCTCGGTCACCGACACCAACATGATGTTCATCACCCCGATCCCGCCGACCAGAAGGGAGATGCCGGCGATCCCGCCGAGCAGGACGGTGAGGGTCTTGTCCACCGATGTGGCCGTACTGACCAGGGACGTCTCCGGGGTGATGGTGAAGTCGGCGGCGGTCGTGGTGGTGATGGAGTGCAGGCTCAGGAGCTCGGCGTCGGTCTCCTGATAGGCCGCGGACAGGGTCGCGGACGACGTCGCCTGCACCAGGATCTCTCCCACCGAGTTGCGGGTGGTACCGCCGAACAGCTGGGTCGCGGCCGTGGTGATCGGCACGATGGCCTGGTCGTCCTGGTCGGCGGTGGTCGAGGAGCTCGATCCGGAGGAGCCGACGGTGTTGAGCACTCCGATCACCGTCATGGGGACCCCGTTGACGGTCACCGACTGGCCGAGGGCGTCACGGGCTCCGAACAATTCCTGGGCCGTCGTGGAGCCCAGCACCACCACGTCGGCCCGAGTGCTCTCGTCGTGTCCGGCGATGAAGCGGCCCTCGGTCATGGACCGACCCCGCACCGTCAGCCACGAGGGGTCGGTACCCACCACGGTGGTGGTCCAGTTGGTCGTCCCGGCCACCAGGTTCTCCGAACTCGTGGTGGTGGCGGCCACTTCGGACACATCGGGGGCCACGGTCTTCGAGGACAGGGCGGCGGCGTCGCCGCGGGTGAGCGTGGAGGCCGAGCCGAAGCCACCGCGGATCCCCGAGCTCGAGGTGGTGCTGCCCGGCGAGACGGTCAGGAGGTTCGAGCCGAGCGCGGTGATCTCGGAGCTGACCTGCTGTTGGGCTCCTTCACCCAGCCCCACGGTCAGCACCACGGCGGCGATGCCGATCATGATGCCCAGGACCGTCAGACTCGACCTGAGGCGACGGGTGACCACCGCCTCGACCGCTGTCCGGAAGGTCTCGAGGACGTTCACCGCGGACCTGCGCCCGTGGCTGCCGTCACCGAGTCGAAGACCTGGCCGTCCTTGATCCGCATGGTCCTCTGGGCCGAGCGGGCCACATCGGCGTCATGGGTGATGAGCACGATGGTGCGCCCGCTCCGGTGCAACTGGTCCAACAGGTCGAGGACCTCACGGGCCGAGACCGAGTCGAGGTTGCCCGTCGGCTCGTCCGCCAGGATCAGGGCGGGGTCGGTGACCAGGGCGCGGGCCACGGCCACCCGCTGCTGCTGACCGCCGGACAGTTCCCCGGGCCGGTGCTCGATGCGGTCGGCCAGGCCTACCCGGTCCAGGGCGGCCAGGGCTCGGGCCTTCCGGTCCTGGCGATCGAGGCCGGCATAGATCAAAGGGAGCTCCACGTTCCGCCACGCCGACAGCGAGGCCAGGAGGTTGAACTGCTGGAACACGAACCCGATCCGACGGTTGCGGACATGGGCCAACTCCTCCTCGGACATGGCACTCACGTCCTCGCCGGCCAGGCTGAACCGTCCCGACGTCGGGACGTCCAGGCATCCGAGGATGTGCATCAGGGTCGACTTCCCCGAGCCCGAGGGACCCATGATGGCCACGTACTCGCCGGCGTCGATGTCGAAGGACACCCCCCGCAGGGCCTCGACCTCCAGCGTCCCGGTGGCATAGGTCTTGGTGACGTCCCGCACTTCGATGACCGCTGGGTGGACGGCCTCCTGACGGCCGGTGTCGTCCAGCCAGACCTCGGCCGTGTCCGACGACGGCTCGGACCGGTCCCCGCGGTCAGATCGCGACATGATCATCCGCCGAACCCACCGCCGCCGCCACCGCCGAAGCCACCGCCACCGCCACCGCCGAAGCCACCGCCGCCGCCGGTGCGACCGAAGAGACCCGAGCGGCCGGCACCCGTGGCGCCATGGAAGGTGATGGTGGTCACGTAGATCTTGTCCCCCACCGACAACCCGCCGGTCACCTGGGTGTTACCTCCCGAGGCGGCCCCGATGGTCACCGTCCGGGTCACTTTCGACCCGTCGGAGTCGAGGGTCACCGTCGTGCCGTTCCCGCTGTACTGGATGGCCGTCGTCGGCACCACCACCACGTTCGGCAACTCCTCGGTGATGATGGACACGGTGGCGCTCGAGCCTCCGTAGACGCCGGTCGGGCTGCCGGTGACGTCGATGACCACCGGGAACGTGGACACTCCGGAGGTGGTCGTGGCCAGCAGCCCGATCGAACCCACCGTCCCGTAGATGGGTGTGGTGGAGCCCGAGACGGTGATGGTCGCCTGATCGCCCAGCTTCAGTTGGCCGACCTGGGTGCTCCCGACCGTGGTGTCGACGATGTAGGAGCCGGTGGACACCACGACGACCTGTGCCGACGTCGCGCTGCTGCTGGACGACGAAGAGGAGGCTGACGACGAGGCGCCGCTGCCCGCCCCCGAGGATGCTCCGCCACCGGCCGATGAGCCCGAACCTGATCCCGATCCGGCGGTGGATCCCGAGGAGGAGCTGGAGCCGGAGACCTGTTGGCCGACGGTCAGGTCGATCGAGGCCACGGTCCCGGCGATGGTCGAGGTCAAGGAGGCTTCGGAGAGCGCGGTCTGCGCCGTGGTGACCTGCGTCTGGGCCGAGTCCACGCTGGCCTGGTCGGAGGCGATCTGGGCCGATGCTGCTCCGGCGGCCTGGTCGGAGGAGAGCTGGGCCTGGTCGTGGGCCAGGACGGCCTGGGCCTGGGCCAGTGAGGCCGAGAGCGAGGAGTCATCGATGGTGGCCAGCGCCTGACCGGCGGTGACCGTCTGCCCGACGGTGACGTCGACGGCGGTCACCCGGCCGGACTGGCCGAAGTTGAGACTGGCCTGGTT
>DATCBL010000141.1:0-4431 GCA_036511875.1 Acidimicrobiales bacterium | reverse complement strand
AGACCGGAACCACGATCTCGACGTCGGCCTGGGCCGGGAGACGGTCGACGGCGCGGTCGGCCTCTGCGGAGTGGGGGAGTTGGGCGAGGCTCATCACCGACACCCTGCTGATCCGGATTCAGACGGGGATGGGAGCCACCTGTGGGTTTGATTAGAATCGTGATGGCGTCCGCCGGCAGGGGCGAGGCTCAGGAGGGGTGGGTCCCATCCGACGGTGCGGGTCACAGGCCGGTGGCCGGTGGGCCCGAGGGACCGCGATCGGCGGTGGCGACCTCGGCGGCGTCCTCGGGCCCAGACTCGGCTTCCGGCTCGCGCTCGGGCTCGGGCTCGGTGAACTCGGCGTCAGCTTCCGCATCCTCGGGCAGCTCAGGGGGCGGTGCGGGCGGTAGGTGGACGGTGAAGGTGGTTCCCGAGCCGATCCGCCCCTGGGCGGACACCGTGCCGCCGTGATTGGCCACGATGGCGCTCACGATGGAGAGCCCGAGCCCGGCCCCCCCGTGGATTCTCGACCGACTGGGATCGGAACGGTAGAAGCGTTCGAAGATGTGGGCCGCCTCGTCTGGCTCCATGCCCGGTCCGTCGTCGGACACGGTGATGACCGCCCCCTGGCCCTCGGGCTCCACCGACACCCGCACTGCGGTACCGGGGGGCGTGTGGGCCCGGACGTTCCCCAACAGGTTGTCCATCACCTGGCGAAGGCTGGTGGGGTCCCCCTCCACCTCGATCGGCCGTGACGCGTGGAAGGTCACCGGCCACTCGGGGCCGACGGTGGAGGCGGTGTGGACCGCCTGAGCACAGAGGGCGACCAGATCGACGGACCGCCGTTCCATCGGCCGGCCCTCGTCCAGCCGGGCGAGCAGCAACAGGTCGGCCACCAACTGCTCCATCCGGGTGGTCTCGGTGCGGATCCCACCCATCAACCGCTCGAGATCGGCCTTCTGCTCCGAGGCCCCTCGACCGAACAGCTCGGCGTAGGCCGAGATGGCGGCGATCGGAGTGCGGAGCTCGTGGGAGGCGTCGGCCACGAACCGACGGAGCCGGGCCTCCGAGGCCCGTAGTCGACGCTCCGACGCCAGCCGGGCGCCGAAGGCCGACTCGATCCGGGCCAGCATGACGTTGAGGGTGCGGGCCAGGCGTCCGACCTCGGTGGTCTCGTTCTCTCCGGGGACCCGCTCGGTCAGGTTGCCGGCGGCGATGGACTCGGCCGTCGCCTCCATGTCGCGCAGCGGACGGAGCCCGATGCGCACCAGCCAGAACCCGCCGATCAGGGCCAGGAGCAAGGCCCCCCCGGTGACGGCCAGTTCGATGATCAAGAGGTGGTGAAGGGTGCCGACGGTGTCCCCGAGCGGCTGGGCCAGGACGAGGATGTTTCCGTCCTCCAGGACGGAGGCGCGTACGCGGAACGTGGGCCCGTTGGCCTGCTGGGACGCCGCGGTGAAGTAGGCGACCTTCTCGCCGTTCTGCTCAGTCGAGTACCCGGCGATGGTCTGGGGCAGTAGAGGAGTGTACGAATGACCGTCCTCGTCGGCGGCGCAGCTCTGGCCATCGACCACGGCGCCGGACCGGGACCGCACCTCGACGGCCTGCACTTCGAAGGCATTGGGGAAGGGATTGGAGGAGGCTCCATTGGGAGGGCCGCCTGGCCCGGCTGAACCGGCCGGCGAGCACGTGAACGGCTGGCCGCTGTTCAGCACGCCCTCGATGTGGATGTGGGATGCCTCGAGCTGCTGGTCGACCTGTTGATAGAGGAACGACTGGAGGTACTTGTAGGTGGCGACATCGGCGATGAACAGGGCCACCAGGGCGATGACGCCGATGGCGATCAGCAGTCGGATCCGGAGCGACATCCCTGAGCCGATTCAGTCGCCGACCGGCTCGCGCAGGGCGTAGCCCACGAGCCGGACGGTGTGGATGACCGGGGGGCCGAGCGACTCCAGCTTCTTCCGGAGGTAGCTGACGTAGGTCTCCACCACGTTGCCGTCGCCCCCGAAGTCGTAGTGCCACACGTTGTCGAGGATCTGGGCCTTGGAGAGCACGTGGCGGGGATTGAGCAGAAAGAAACGGAGCAGGTTGAACTCGGTAGCCGTCAGGGACACGAGCTGACCGGCCCGGGTCACCTCGTGGGCACTCTCGTCCATCTCGATGTCGGCGAAGCGGAGCACCCCCTCGTCCTCGTCCTCACTGCCGGTGCGACGCAGGATGGCGTGCACCCGGGCCACGATCTCGGCCAGGGCGAAGGGCTTGGTGACGTAATCGTCCCCGCCGACGGTGAGCCCGGCCACTCGGTCCTCGACGGCATCGCGGGCGGTGAGGAACAGGATGGGGACCCGGACGCCCGCCGTCCGGAGTCGGCGGGTGACCTCCAGCCCGTCCAGGTCGGGGAGCATCACGTCGAGGATGATCAGGTCGGGTGGATTGTCCTGGGCCGAGGACAGGGCCAGCCGGCCGGTGATCGCCTCCTCGACGGCGAACCCCTCGTACCGGAGGGACGTGGCCACGGCATCCACGATGGAAGGCTCGTCGTCCACCACCAGGATGCGTTGCTTCCGTGTGGGCTCCACCTACCTCGTCCTTTCGGGGCGCGCACCGCAGGCGGGCTGCGGTCCTGTGGGGAACAGCTTGGCACCGGGCCTTGGGTCGCGGGTGTGAGTCGGCTGTGGGCCCGCTGTGAGCCGCGGCACAGGGGTGGGCCCGGTGGGGGTGCCGTCCGGGCTCCTTTCCGGCGCTGGCCGTCCGGGCCGGTGGAAGGCCGGGGTGGGGGAGACGACCGGTCGGAATTCACAGGCCGCACACAGCTGAGCTGACGCCGACTCTTGATTCGGCCCGCTGTGATGGCCCCATCGAGCAACGGAACCTCGGTGGACGCACTTCAGGTCAGTCCACCGGCCTCACAGCGAAAGGTCAGCCATGGCACCTCGGCAAAGGAAGATCCAGACCGACCGGTATTCGGCGGCCCGCTCCCGCGACCGGGCGATGGCCCGAGTGCGCCGGGCGACGGTGGCCATCGGGGTGACTGCTTCTGCCGCGGCGGTCGCACTCGGCCTGGTGGTGGCCTCGAGCGCCACGGCCCACTCGTCGTCGGTGACCCCGGCCACCACCGGGTCGTCGACGTCGGGGTCGACAGCCACCACCTCACCGTCGACCGGCGCTACCAACGCAACCGCCGCAAGCAACGCCACCACTACCACGACCGCACCGAAGACCACCACCACGTCACCGACCACCGTGTCGGGACAGTCATGACCACCGCCCTGGCCGAGGACACCACGCCGGACGGCCCCGGGCCGGACAGCAGCGCGCCGTCCGCCGCCGCCGGAACCATCGATGGGCCGCCAGCCGTCCGCTCGATGCAAGCCATCGGCACCACCGCAGTGGTGGCGGTCACCGACAGCAGCCGGGCCGACGACGCGCTGACCCTGCTGGCCGAAGATCTCTCAGCCCTCGGCCGGACCTGCAGCCGTTTCCGCCCCGACTCGGAGCTCCGCCGACTGGAGGAGTTCGGCCGAGGTCGTCCGGTCGCGGTCAGCCCGCTGTTGTTCGAGGCCATCGATGTGGCGTGCCGGGTGGCCGTCCAGACCGCGGGCATCGTCGACCCGACCATCGGATCGGCCCTGATCGAACTGGGTTACGACCGGGACTTCGACCAGCTCGGCTCCACCCAAGGCCGAGCGTTCGAACCCCGGCCAGCTCCCGGCTGGTGGCAGATCGTGCTCGATCCCAGCGCCCGCATGGTGTCTGTCCCTGAAGGAGTCCACGTGGACCTGGGGGCCACGGCCAAGGCCTTCGCCGCCGACCGCGCCGCCACCCGACTGGCCTCCACCCTCGGCTGTGGCGCTCTGGTCAACCTGGGGGGCGACGTGGCCGTGGCCGGCACCGGTCCCCGGCACGGCTGGGCCGTCGGGATCGCCTCCGAGTGCACGACCGATGTGGCGCGGGCCGACCAGGTGGTGAGCATCATCGACGGCGGACTGGCTACCTCGGGCACCACCGCCCGGACCTGGGTCCGCGACGGTCGACGGGTCCACCACATCGTGGATCCGTGGACCGGCGAGGCGGCCGACCCGGTCTGGTCCCTGGTGTCGGTGGTGGCTCCGACCTGCGTGGAGGCCAACGCCTGGAGCACCGCGGCCGTGGTCTGGGGCCACGACGCCGTGGGCAATCTGGAGGCCAGAGGCGTGCCGGCTCGGCTGATCGACGCGACTGGTTCGGTGACCACCTGCGGCAACTGGCCGCAGGGTCCCGACCCCGTGGACCCCCGTCCGACCACCCGCCGGTCAGGCCAGGTGCGCTGATGCTGGCCGCCATCTCCACCACCACCTCGACCACCCTCTGGTACACCATGCGGGCCACCGGCGTGGTGGCCCTGGTCCTCCTGTCGGGGACCATGGTCCTCGGCCTCCTGACCGCCGGGCGCACGTCGTCCCGGTCGTG
>DATCBL010000140.1:0-3636 GCA_036511875.1 Acidimicrobiales bacterium | reverse complement strand
CCCCGCCGGTGGTGGCCGTGGGTGACCTTCCTGTTCCTGCTCGTCGGCTACTCAGTGCACTGGTTCCCCTCGTGGTTCCAGGCCACCAGCACCGCCCAGACGGCCATCGCCCAGGGACTGTCCATCTCGATCATCCTGCTGTCCTTCGTCGTGGTGACCGGCATGGGCGGCATGGTCAGCCTGGCCCAGGCCACCTTCGTCACCGCCGGTGGCTTCGCCGCCGGGTGGGCCCTCAATCGCAACTGGGGGATCAACGTCCCCCTGGTCGCGTCGCACGGCCAGCTCAACTTCTCCTGGGCGGTGGTGGTCGGTGGGATCGTGGCCGGCGTCATCGGAGCCCTGATCGCCTGGCCGGCGACCCGGCTCGGTGCCGTCTATCTGGCCATCTGGTCCCTGGCCGCCTGCCTGTTCTTCAGCCTGGTGCCGTTCGACACCCAGGCCATCGGCAACGGCCAGGCCGGCTGGAACATCCGGAGCCCGGCCGTCGACCTGTTCGGCTGGCAGCTGAACTTCGCCAACCTGGACGACCAGATCCTTCTGTTCCTCGGGGTCTTCGGGCTGATCACCGGCGTCATCTGGCTGTTCACCCACTCGGCCACGGGGCGGGCCACCCTCGCCGTGCGCAGCTCACCCACCGCGGCCATGGCCTCGGGCATCCGAGCCAACCGGAACCGGATCCTCGTCTTCGCCCTGGCCGCCGGGATCGCCGGGATCGGCGGGGTCATGCTCAGCCTGTTCTCCTTCACCGCGTCCAACTCCACCGCCCCTCCCCTGGACGGGCTCACCTGGTTGGCCTTCGTCGTCGTCTTCGGGGTGCGGCGACCCGCCGGTGCCCTGCTCGCCGGCCTGGCCGTGGCCGGTGGCACCCCGCTGCTCAATCAGATCACCAACTGGCTCCCGGGCCACACGCTGAACACCCTCATCTCCTCGCCCTACTTCCTCCCCATCCTCTTCGGCCTGGGGGCCATCTCCCTGGCCCAGGAGCCCGACGGCATCCTGGCCCTGCGGGGAGGTCGCCAGCTGGCCAAGCGCCGGGCCCGGTCCCGGGCCAAGGAGGAGCAGGCGGCACCCGGGGCCGAGCCGGGCGTTCCGGCCGAGGGCAGGACCGCCTTGCCCGACGGGGCGGTGGCCGTCGAGCCAGCCCTTCTCGACTCCGCGGCGGCCACCCTCCCGGTGTCGCCGGACGCCACCCTGGCCGTCCAGGGGATCGTGGCCGGCTACGGCGATGTCGAGGTTCTTCACGGGATCGGGCTCGAGCTGCACGCCGGGGAGATCGTCGGCCTGCTCGGGGCCAATGGCGCGGGGAAGTCGTCGCTCTGCGCGGTGATCGCCGGACTGCTCCAGCCGACCAAGGGTGTGGTCTCTCTCGGCGGGGTGGACCTCACCGACCAGCCCGCCTACCGCCGAGCCCGGGCCGGACTCGACCTGGTGCCCGAGGCCCGCGGCATCTTCCCCGGGCTGACCGTGGAGGAGAACCTGACGCTGGCCCTCCCGGACGAGGCCGACCGCCAACGCGCCTACGCCCGCTTCCCGGCGCTGGCCGAGCGCCGGGGGCAGATGGCCGGCCTGCTCTCGGGCGGGGAGCAGCAGATGCTGGGCCTGGCCCCGGCGCTGGCCCGGCCGCCGAAGGTCTTCGTGGCCGACGAGCCGACCCTCGGGCTCGCCCCGTTGGCCGCCGCCGAGGTCATCCGGGCCATCGTCGAACTGCGGGACAATGGGACCGCGGTGCTGCTGGTGGAGGAGAACGCCGAGAATGCGGTGGCCGTGGCCGACCGGCTGATCTTCATGGAGCTCGGCACCATCACGTGGACCGGTCCGGCCAGTTCGCTCGACGTGGACCAGCTGTCTGCCGTCTACCTGGGCGGCCGACAGCCGTCGCCCGTCGGGGCGGGGGCGAGTTCCCCGACCGGCCCGGCCCCGGAGGGGTCGTTGGACGCACCTGACGGCTCGGCGCCCCGGCGGTGACGATCGGACGCCGTGGCCGAGGGCCCGGGTCGTAGATAAGATCGTTACGCAGTTCCAAGAACTGCATTCTCGGGAGGGAACCATGCACCAGGCCGACGATCTCACCCTCATCAGTGTCGACGACCACATCATCGAGCCCCCGGACCTCTTCGTGCACCACCTCGACGCCAAGTACCAGGACCGGGCGCCCAAGCTGGTCCGCAACGAGGAGGGATCCGACGTCTGGACCTTCGGCCCGGTGGTCATGGAGACGGCCGCCCTGAACGCCGTGGCCGGCCGGCCCAAGGAGGAGTACGGGCTGGAGCCCCAGAGCCTCGACGAGGTCCGACCGGGCTGCTACGACGTGGACGAGCGGGTGAAGGACATGGACGCCGGGGGCGTCCTGGCCTCCATGAACTTCCCCTCCTTCCCCACCTTCACCGCCCGGGTCTTCGCCAGCGACGACCCCGAGCTCTCGCGGGCCCTGGTCCGCGCCTACAACGACTGGCACATCGACGAGTGGTGCGGGGCCTACCCCGAGCGCTTCATCCCCATGGCCGTCCCGGTCATCTGGGACGCCGAGCAGACCGCCGAGGAGATCCGTCGGGTGGCGGCCAAGGGCTGCCACTCCCTCAGCTTCACCGAGAACCCGGCCGCCCTGGGCTACCCGAGCTTCCACGACGAGTACTGGGACCCGGTGTGGCGGGCGTGCTGCGACACCACCACCGTGCTGTCCATCCACCTGGGCTCCTCCGGCCGCCTGTCCATCCCGGCCGTCGACTCCCCGCCGGACGTGATGATCACCCTGCAACCCATGAACATCCAGTCGGCGGCGGCCGACCTGTTGTGGTCGCGGGTGCTGAAGCACTTCCCGGACCTCAGGGTGGCCCTCTCCGAGGGCGGGACCGGGTGGATCCCGTACTTCCTGTCCCGGGTCGACCGGACCTTCGAGATGCACCGGGCGTGGACGCTGCAGGACTTCGGCGGCCGCCTACCCAGCGAGGTCTTCCGGGAGCACTTCCTGACCTGCTTCATCAGCGACCCGGTGGGCATCCAGCTGCGCGAGTCCATCGGCGTCGACAACATGGCCTGGGAGGCCGACTATCCGCACAGCGACTCGATGTGGCCCGGCGCCCCCGAGGAGTTGGAGACCGAGTTCACCAAGTTCGCCGTCCCCGACGACGAGGTGGCCAAGATGACCCATGAGAACGCCATGCGTTGGTACTCGTTCGACCCCTTCGACCGCATTGCCCGAGAGGACGCTACCGTGGGCGCCCTCCGGCGCCGGGCGGCGGGTCACGACGTCTCGATCATGTCCCGGAGCACCCGGGTCCGGACCGCCGACGAGAAGCTCGAAGGCTACCGATCGCGGGCCCGCCGGGCGGTGGCCGCGGCCGGGAGCTGAGCCCGTCCGCGGGCCCGCTGGCTCAGGCCTCCACCGTCCCGTGCTCCGGTTCCCGGACCCGGTCACGCAGCCAGTCGCCCAGCGCGGCGCCGGCGTCGAGGACGTGGGACTCGGTGAGGGTCCGGGCGGTGGCGGCGTCGCCCCGGTCGATGGCCTCCAGCAGCGCGGCGTGCTCGGCCCGGCTCCGGCTGACCTGCTCGGGGAAGAGCTCGAAGAAGCTGCGCGGCACCACGCGGACGGCCTGGCGCAGATAGGTCATGAGGCGGGGGGAGCCGGAGGCCAGATTG
>DATCBL010000139.1:0-7357 GCA_036511875.1 Acidimicrobiales bacterium | reverse complement strand
TGGGTGAGGCGGAGGCGTTGGTCGACGTGCACGGACCGGGCCGGACCACCACCCGGCTCACCTTCGACGGGCTGGCCGAGCAGGTGGCCGGGGCCACCCGGGCCATCGTGGCCAACGGCATCGAGCGGGGGGACCGGGTGGCCATCTGGGCCCCGAACTGCGCCGAGTGGGTGGTGGCGGCGCTGGGGGCGGTGGGTGCCGGGGCGGTGCTGGTCCCCCTCAACACCCGGTTCAAGGGGGCCGAGGCCGCGTACATCCTCCGCCAGTCGGGCGCTCGGCTCCTCTTCACCGTGCAGGGCTTCCTCGGCACCGACTACCCGGCCCAGTTGGACGAGGCGGTGGCGGCGGGGGAGGCGGTCCCCGACCTCGAGCGGGTGGTGGTCCTCCGCACCGACGACGAGGTGCCCCGGCCCCCCACGGCCGCAGGCGACCCGGTGGTGGGCTGGGAGGTCTTCCTGCAGGAGGGCGGGGCCTGCTCGCCCGACGTGGCCGCCGGCCGCACCGCGTCGATCACCGCCGGGGACCTCTCGGACCTGGTGTTCACCTCGGGTACCACCGGCCGACCCAAGGGGGCCATGACCACCCACGGACAGACCCTGCGGACCTTCGCCACCTGGGCCGAGATCGTCGGGCTGCGCAAGGGCGACCGGTACCTGATCGTCAACCCGTTCTTTCACACCTTCGGGTACAAGGCCGGCATCCTGGCCTGCCTGATGTCCGGGGCCACCATGGTCCCCGAGCCCGTCTTCGGCGTGGACCAGGTGGTGGAGCGGATCGAGCAGGAGCAGATCTCGGTCCTGCCCGGCCCCCCCACCATCTTCCAGTCCATCCTCGACCACCCGGATCGCAAGACCTTCGAACTGACCTCCCTGCGCCTGGTGGTCACCGGAGCCGCGGTGGTGCCGGTCGAACTGGTCCGGGGGCTCTGGTCCGATCTGGGCATCGAGACCGTCCTCACCGCCTACGGCCTGACCGAGGCCACCGGGACCGTGACCATGTGCCGTCAGGGGGATTCGGCCGAGGTGATCGCCGGGACGTCGGGCCGGGCCATCCCCGACGTCGAGGTCCGGATCGTCGAGCCCGGCGGGGCCGAGGTCCCGAGGGGCGACCCCGGCGAGGTGGTGGTCCGGGGCTACAACGTCATGCAGGGCTACTTCAACGACCCCGAGGCCTCCGAAGAGGCGGTCGACCTCGACGGGTGGCTCCACACCGGTGACATCGCGGTGATGGACGAGGCGGGGAACGTCACCATCACCGACCGGCTGAAGGACATGTACGTGAGTGGCGGGTTCAACGTCTATCCGGCCGAGGTGGAGGCGGTCCTGCGCCGCCACCCGTCGGTGGGCCAGGTGGCGGTGATCGGCATCCCCGACCGGCGGATGGGCGAGGTGGGCCTGGCCCTGGTGGTCCCGCCGGCCGACGGTGGGGCCCCGGGGATGGAGGACGACCTGGCGGCCTGGGCCCGCGAGCACCTGGCCAACTACAAGGTCCCCCGCGGGGTGCGGCTGGTGGACGCCCTGCCGGTGAACGCCGGCGGCAAGGTGCTCAAGCGCGAGCTCCGGCTGCAGTACGCCCCGACCGGCGAGGCCGGGTGAACCCGAGGTGGCCGGGTCGGAGGGGCCGACCGCGGCGGCCTGGAACAGATCGACGAGAGAGGGAGGGATGCCATGCGAGGCATCGTGTACACGGGTGACGACGCGGAGGTGACCGATGCGCTGGAGGTGCGCCCTCCCGGTCCCAACGAGGTCCGGGTGGCCATCGGCGCCGCCGGGGTGTGCCACAGCGACCTGTCGGTGATCAACGGGACCATCCCGTGGAAGGCGCCGTCGGTCCTCGGACACGAGGGCGCCGGCGTGGTCGAGTCGGTGGGCTCCGAGGTGGCGTCGGTGAAGGTGGGTGACCACGTGGTCATCGCCACCCTGGCCAGCTGCGGGATGTGCCGGGCCTGCAGCACCGGCCACCCCACCTGGTGCGTCAAGACCCTGGGGAACGTGTCGCAGCCCTTCACCTTCCAGGGCGAGCCGGCCTCCAACTTCGCCGGCACGTCGGTCTTCACCGAGCAGACGGTGGTGAAGGAGGTGCAGGCGGTCAAGATCTCCAAGGACGTGCCCATGACGTCGGCCTGCCTCATCGGGTGCGGCGTGCTGACCGGCGTGGGATCGGTGCTGAACCGGGCCAAGGTCCAGGCCGGGGAGACCGCGGCGGTGTTCGGCGTGGGCGGGGTGGGACTCAATGTGATCCAGGGTCTCCGGGTGGCCGGGGCCAGCCGGATCATCGCCGTCGACACCCTGGCCTCCAAGGAGGGATTGGCCCGGCAGTTCGGGGCCACCCACTTCGTCGACGCCTCGTCCACCGACGCGGTGGCCGCCATCCGCGAACTGGTGCCCCCCGGGCCCGATCGGCTATCGGGCGCCCTGGGCTGGACCGGCGGCGTCACCTGGTCCTTCGACTGCGTGGGCCACCCGGTCGTGCTCCGCAACGCCCTCGACGTCCTCGACTGGGGGGGCAACGCCCTGGCCATCGGCATCCCGCCCCAGGGCACCGAGGTCTCGGTGGACGTCAACGCCCTGGCCTATGTGGACCGGGGCCTGCTGGGCTGCCGGTACGGTTCGTCCCGACCCCACCACGACATCCCCCTGATGGTGGAGCTGTACCTGTCGGGCCAGTTGATGCTGGACGAGCTGGTCACCGAGGAGCGCCCGCTGGAAGGGTTCCGCGAGATCGTGGAGGACATGGAGGCCGGCAAGCTGGCCCGCGGGGTGCTGACCTTCTCGTAGCCGCTCCCCGTCCTGTCGTCGCCGGCCCCACTCGGGCCCCCACCGTCCTCGCCGCGCCGGGGAAGGACGCGGGGCGGTCCTGTTAGAGTCGGCACCCGGTATGACGGTGCGTCAGATTGAGGGGGAGTTCCAGACCGTGGTCGAGGTGCTGCGCGCCGCGGCGGGCACCAATCCCGACGTCGAGGCCTACGTCGAGCCGGCCACCCCCGCCTCGCCGCGCCGAGCGCTGACCTTCGCCGAGTGGGATCGGGCCGCCGACGGAGTGGCCGGGCTGTTCGCCGGATGCGGGGTGGTCCGGGGCTCGGTGGTCTGCCTCCTGCTCCCGAGCTCCATCGACTACATGGTGTGCTACGCCGCCGCCACCCGACTCGGCGCGGTGACCTCGGGCATCAACCTGCGGCTGGGGGCCGACGAGGCCCGGTCCATCCTCCAGCGGACCCGGCCGACGGTCACCGTGGTGGACGACGGGGCCGACGCCGTGCCGGCACCGGGTGGGGCCCGGCTGGCCCGGTCGGAGGTGCGCCGGGCCCGCCGCGGCCCCGCCCCCCGCTTCTGGCCGGACCTGGACCGCCGCGACCCGGTGGCGGTGGTGTGGACCAGTGGCACCACCGGGCTGCCCAAGGGGGCGGTGTTCGACCACGCCAGCTTGGCGGCGGTGGCCGAGGGCTCCGACGTGCTCTCCGAGCTCGGCGACCGGCGGCTGTCGCCCCTTCCCTTCGCCCACGTGGGGTCGATGACCCGCATCTGGGACGAGATCGCCAACGGGGTGACCACGGTCATCACGGCCACCCCGTGGCGGGCCGGCGACGCCGTCCGGATCCTGGCCGAGGAGCGGATCACCGTGGCCCAGGGGGTGCCGACGCAGTGGGCCCTGGTGCTGGCCCACCCCGAGCTCGACGCCGCCCAGCTCTCCACCCTCCGGATCGCCGGCACCGGCGCCTCCCGGGTGCCCCCCGAACTGGTGGCCGAGCTGCGGGCCCGTCTCGGGGTCCCGGTGGTGGTGCGTTACACCTCGACCGAGGCCTCGTTGGGCACCGGCACCGTCCCCGGCGATCCCGACGAGGTGGTGGCCACCACGGTCGGGCGGCCGGGGCCCGGGGTGCAGCTGGCCATCGCCGACGACACCGGTCGGGCCGTGGTCGACGGCGAGGTGGGGCGGGTCCGGCTGCGCTCGGCGGCGGTCATGCGGGGCTACTGGGGCGGGCCGACCACCGGACCCGGGGCCGAGGGCGTGGTCTACGACCGGGAGGCCACCGGGGCCGTGCTAGCCGAGGACGGCTGGCTGACCACCGGAGACTTCGGCTTCACCGACCCCGACGGCTGCCTCCACCTGGTCGGCCGGGCCAACGAGCTCTACATCCGGGGGGGCTACAACGTCTACCCGGCCGAGGTGGAGGGGGTGCTCGGGGCCCACCCGGGGCTGGCCCAGGTGGCCGTGGTCGGGGTGCCCGACCCGGTGCTGGGCGAGATCGGCGTGGCCTTCGTGGTCCCGGCGGCCGCACCACCGCCCGACCCGGCCGAGCTGCTGTCCGAGCTCCGGGCCCGGGCCCGGTCGGCCCTGGCCGACTACAAGGCCCCCGACCGGGTCGTGGTGGTGGACAGCCTCCCCCTCACCTCCATGATGAAGGTGGACAAGCGGGCCCTGGCCGAGCGGGCCGAGCTCGGGCCACCGGAGCCGCCCCCGGCATCCGACCGGGGCCGCCCCGGTCGCCGTGCCAGCGTCCCCTCCCGACCGGCCAACCCATCACGACCTGCGAACGGAGCACCCGTCTCATGACCGACTTCATCGACCAGCTGGCCGAACGGACCTCGGCCCGGGGCTGGGTGGGCGGCGCCTCGCTGTGGGAGGTCATCGAGCGGCGGGCCGACGCCACCCCCGACGCCGTCCTGGCCCACGAGGACACCGGCCAGGAGCTGACCTTCGGCCAGTACCGGGAGGCCTGCCTCCGGGCCGCCGCCGGCCTGTACTCCGGGTACCGGGTCGACCGGGGTACCGGCGTGAGCTGGGAGCTCCCCACCTGGAACCAGTCCCTGGTGCTGGTGGGGGCCCTGGCCCGGCTGGGGGCCCGCCAGAACCCGTTGATCCCCATCTACCGGGGTCGGGAGGTGTCCTTCATCACCGAGCAGAGCGACGCCCGCCTGCTGGTGGTGCCGACCGTCTACCGGGCCTTCGACTACGAGGCCATGGCCCGGGAGATCGCCGCCGACCGGGCGGGGCTGGAGGTGCTGGTGGTCCACCGTGACCTGCCCGACGGCGACCCGTCGGTCCTCCCTGCCGCCGAGGCGCCGCCCCGGACCGCCGCGGAGGCCCCCATCCGCTGGCTCTTCTACACATCGGGGACCACCGCCGACCCCAAGGGGGCGCCCCACACCGACCTGGCCGTGATGGCTTCGGCGCTGGCCATGGCCGAGTGCCTGGACATCCGGGCCGACGACGTGTCGGCCCTGATCTTCCCGTTCACCCACATCGGGGGCATCGGCTGGCTGATGGCCGCCCTGTTCACCGGGTGCACCCTGCTGACCACCGAGGCCTTCGACCCCATCGCCACCCCGGCGTTCCTGGCCGCCCACGACGTCACCCTGGCCGGTTCGGGCACGCCCTTCCACCTGGCCTACCTGGCCGCCCAACGGGCCGGCGGCGGCGACACCATCTTCCCGCACATCCGCTCCTATCCGGGCGGCGGGGCGCCCAAGCCGCCCCAGCTCCACCACGACCTCAAGGCGGAGATCGGCGGGGTGGGCATCGTCTCCGGTTACGGGCTGACCGAGGCCCCCATCGTGGTGATGGCCACCACCCACGACCCCGACGACAAGCTGGCCACCACCGAGGGCCGCCCGACCCCGGGGGTGGAGCTGGTCGTGGTCGGGCTGGACGGCCGTCGGGCCGGCCCCGGCCAGGAGGGGGAGATCCGGCTGAAGGGGCCCCAGGTCATCAAGGGCTACCTCGACCCCGGGCTGGACGGCGAGGCCTTCGATCCGGACGGCTACTTCCGGAGCGGCGACCTCGGCACCGTCGACGCCGACGGCTACGTGACCATCACCGGCCGGCTGAAGGACGTGATCATCCGGCACGGCGAGAACATCTCGGCCAAGGAGGTCGAGGACCTGCTCTACAGCCACCCGGCGGTGGCCGACGTGGCGGTCATCGGCCTCCCCGACCCCAAGACCGGGGAGCGGGCCTGTGCGGTGGTGGCGGTGAAGGAGGGTCGGTCCCTGCCCTTCGCCGACATGGTGGGGTACCTGAAGGACCAGGGCCTGCGGGTCCAGTCCATTCCCGAGCAGCTCGAGGTGGTGGACGTGGTCCCTCGCAATCCGGCCGGCAAGATCCTGAAGCACACCTTGCGCCAGCGGTTCGCCCCCCCGCCGGAGGCGGGCTCCGCCCCCACCCCTCCCACCCCGACCAGGAGGCATCCATGAGCCCCATCCAACGGGTCACCCTGGGCCGCGGCGGCACCGAGCACGACGCCGCCGACGCCGCCATCAGCTCGTTCACCGGGCACCGGTTCGCCGACCGGGTGGCGGTGGTCACCGGGGCCGGGTCGGGCATCGGTCGGGCCGTGGCCGTCCGCCTGGCCAAGGAGGGGGCGAGGGTGGCCGCGCTCGACGTGGCCGAGGAGAACGTGGCGGCGACCGTCGGTTCCATCACCGCCGACGGCGGGACCGCGGTGGCCTTCGGGTGCGACGTGACCTCGGAGCCGTCGGTGGACCGCACGATCGCCGAGGTGGTCGACCGGGTCGGGCCGCCCCGGGTGGTCTGCAATGTGGCCGGCATCGGGGGCTTCTACCGCACCGAGGAGATGCCGCTCGAGCGCTGGGAGCAGATCCTGGCCGTCAACCTGACCGGGCCGTTCCTGGTCTGCCGGGCCACTCTGCCCCACCTGCTCGAACACGGCGGGTCCATCGTCAACGTGGCCTCCAACACCGCGCTGATGGGACAGTCGTACTCGGCGGCCTACTGCGCCTCCAAGGCCGGACTGCTGATGTTCTCCAAGGCCCTGGCGGCCGAGTACCTGTCCCGCGGGGTCCGGGTCAACGTGGTGGCGCCCGGCGGGGTGGACACCCCGCTGATCGGGGCCTTCGAGCTCCCCGAGGGCGCCGACATGAAGGAGCTGACCAAGATCATGACCCCGATGGGCTTCTCCACCCCCGCCGAGATCGCCGCGTCGGTGGCCTTCCTGGCCTCCGACGAGTCGTCCTACACCACCGGATCGGTCCTGTCGGTGGACGGGGGGCTCACCATCTGAGCCCTCCGGCCGAGGTGGACCACGTGCCAAGATGGGACGGAGGGACGCCGGCGGGCCCGCGTCCGACCGGTGGGAGGAGCCCCATGACCGACACACCAGTGGCCCGCTGGGACACCGACTTCGACGTGCTGACCCCCGAGTACGTGGAGGATCCCTTCCGCATCTGGGACGAGCTGCGCCGGACCTGCCCGGTGGCCCACACCGAGCGGAGGGGGAGCACCTGGCTGCCCACCAGGTACCAGGACGTGGTGGACCTGGCCCACGACGTCGAGCACTTCAGCTCGACCGAGGCGGCAGTGATCCCGATCAGGCAGGACGACCCCGAGCCCACCGAGG
>DATCBL010000138.1:0-6169 GCA_036511875.1 Acidimicrobiales bacterium | reverse complement strand
CGGGGACTCGACGGTCCCCTCTGCCGGGGACTCGACTGTTCCGTATGAGTCCCAGCCCGTAGGGTTCCCGTCGGTGGGTGCCGCGCCCGCCGGGACGGAGCCCGTCCGCCGACACCGAGAGGTCCTCGCGCACCCATGGATGCCACCACGCTCATCGAATCGTTCCGCGTCGACGGGAAGGTGGCCGTGGTCACCGGGGCCGGGAGCGGCATCGGCAAGGCCAGCGCCCTGGCCCTGGCCGGCGCCGGGGCCACGGTGGTGTGCGCCGACATCCACGAGGATACGGCCCGGGCCACCGCCGACGAGATCACGGCCGCCGGGGGGGCCGCCGAGGGGGTCGCCCTGGATGTCTCCCGGCGGACCGAGGTCGACGCCCTGGCCCACCGGGTGGCCGCCGAGCGCGGGGGCATCCACGTCTGGTGCAACATCGCCGGCATCATGTTGGGCGGGCCGTTCCTCGACGAGTCCGAGGAGGACCTCGACCGGATCATGGCCGTCAACCTGAAGGGGGTGTTCTTCGGGTGCCAGGCGGCGGGCCGGGTCATGGTGGAGCAGGCCGACGGGGGCAGCATCATCAACTGCTCCTCGGCCGCGGCGGACACGCCCAGCCCCAACATCGTGAGCTACGCCATCTGCAAAGCCGGCGTGGTCCAGATGACCAAGACCCTGGCCGTGGAGGTCGGGAAGAAGCACGTCAGAGTCAACGCCGTGGCTCCCGGGTTCGTCATCACCGGCATGACCACCGGCTACTTCCAGCTCCCCGACGGCAGCTACGACGAAACCATGCAGGACGCTCTGGTCACCAGCATGCGCAAGGGCGCCCCCCTGCGCTCGGTGGGCGAGCCCGAGGACATCGCGGCCGGCGTGCTCTACCTGGCCTCGGATGCCTCGCGGTTCATGACCGGCCAGGTCATCCGGCCCAACGGCGGCGTGGCCATGGTCTGATCCGATGGTCTGATCCGATGGTCTGATCCGACCCGGGCCCAAACCCTCGGCGGGCGCGCCACCCCAGGGGGGGCGGGGTGGCGGGTGTCAGGTTCGGGGCCGGGAGGAGCGCTCCATGTCCTACAGCTGACCCCCCTCCATCGGCGGGTTCGGCGGCCGACTTGAGGACATTTCTCAGATTTCTTCGGCCGAGGGCACGGTTCGCTTCGGGGCGCGCCAATCTCCCGGCGGATGGGAGAGGGCGCACTGCGGCCAAGGCCGGAGCGGACGGCGGAATCTCGCTCGGCGGACTTGGCTGGAACCCATCATAGCCGCCCAAACAAACGTTTGGAAGGTCTCGTGGTCCGGCCGTCGCCCCCGACGGTGGGGCGCCGGGCGAGCACGGCTCCCCGGGGGCCCGCACCACCTGACGCACCGTCAGAGTGGGCGGTACACTCGCCCCATGGCCGACTTGCCCTGGATCATCTCCGTAGACGACCACGTCGTGGAACCTCCCAACGTGTGGATGGACCGCCTCCCGAAGCAGTACCACGACGTGGGACCGCGGATCGTGCGGGCCCCGATGGGCGAGATCACCTTCGTGGGCGGCAAGCTCACCGTGGTGCCCGGATCGGAGGGGTTCCCCACCGACTGGTGGTACTACGAGGACCTCAAGCGACCGTTGCTCCGGGTCGACTCCGCCGTCGGGGTTCCGAGGGAAGAGGTGACCATGCGCGGCGTCACCTACCAGGACATGCGGCCCGGCTCCTATGAGGTCAGGCCCCGGCTCGAGGACATGGACGTCAACCACCTGGAGGCGTCGCTGTGCTTCCCGACCTTCCCCCGCTTCTGCGGCCAGACCTTCACCGAGGCCGAGGACAAGGAGCTGGGCCTCCTGTGCGTGAAGGCCTACAACGACTGGATGGTCGATGAGTGGTGCGGTCCCGAGGCCAAGGGTCGGCTCATCCCCCTCACCCTGGTGCCCCTGTGGGACGCCGAGCTGGCCGCCGCCGAGGTGCGCCGCAACGCCGACCGGGGCGTGCGGGCCGTGTGCTTCAGCGAGATCCCCCCGTTCCTCGGGCTGCCCTCGGTCCACGATCCCGGCCACTACTGGGACCCCTTCTTCCGGGCCTGCTCGGAGACCGGCACCGTTATCAACATGCACATCGGATCGTCGTCGAAGATGCCGTCCACCTCGGCCGACGCGCCGCCGGCGGTGGGGTCCACCCTGACCCACTCCAATGCCACGTACTCCATGGTGGACTTCATGTTCTCGGGCGTGCTGGTGCGATTCCCCGAGCTCAAGCTGGCCTACGCCGAAGGCCAGATCGGATGGATCCCCTACATCCTCGAGCGGGCCGACAACGTCTGGGAGGAGAACCGGGGGTGGGGCGGGGTGGCCGACATCGTGCCCGAGCCGCCCTCCACGTACTTCCACCGCCAGATCTACGGCTGCTTCTTCGACGACGCCTTCGGACTGAAGAACGTGGACGCCATCGGGGTGGACAACATCACCTACGAGTCCGACTACCCCCACTCCGACTCGACCTGGCCCAACACGCGCCAGATCGCCGAGAAGCAGATGAAGGACCTCACCGAAGAGCAGGTGTACAAGATCGTCCGGGGCAACGCCATCAAGCTCTACGGCCTCGACTTCAAGTGACGTTCCCCCAGAAGCGCCCCCGGGCCTAGGCCGGCCCCGACGTGGACCTGCGCTACACCGACGCCGAGCAGGCGTTCCGGTCCGAGCTGCGCCAGTGGCTGTCCGACACGCTGCCCGGACTGCCCCCGAAGCCCTCCCCCTCGGACTGGCCCGGACGCCGCGGCTACGACACCCACTTCCAGCGGCTGCTGTTCGACGCCGGCTACGCCGGGGTCGACTGGCCGGTGGAGGGGGGCGGAAGGGGTTCCTCCCCGGTGGAGGAGCTGGTGTTCAAAGAGGAGCTCGAGCGGGCCCACGCCCCCTATGTCGGGGTGAACTTCGTCGGCCTCCTCCACGCCGGGCCCACCATCATCGCCGAGGGCACGCCGGCGCAACGGCAGCGGTACCTGCCCCCCATCCTGAGGGGTGAGGAGGTGTGGTGCCAGGGCTTCTCCGAACCCGACGCTGGCAGCGACCTCGCCTCCCTGCGCACCCGGGCGGTCCGCGACGGCGACCACTACGTGGTCTCCGGTTCGAAGATCTGGACCTCGCACGCCGAGGTGGCCGACCACTGCGAGCTGCTGGTGCGCACCGGCGAGGACGACAGCCGCCACCGCGGCATTTCGTGGCTGATCCTGCCCATGGACTCGGCCGGCGTGGACATCCGCCCCCTCACCACCATCGCCGGCTCCACGGAGTTCGCCGAGCTCTTCCTCGACGAGGTCCGGGTACCGGTGGTCAATCGGGTCGGCGACGAGAACGACGGGTGGCGGGTGACCATGGTCACCCTCAGCTTCGAGCGGGGCACGGCGTTCGTGGGTGACCTCCTCGAGGCCATGGAGCTCCTGTCCACGTCGGTGGCCCTGGCCCGGCGCACGGGGGCCTGGTCCGATGCCGGCGTCCGGCGTCAGGCCGGGCACCTGCGCGCCGAGCTGGACGCCCTCTGGGCCCTGACCAAGCGCAACGTCTCCCAGGCCGCCCGCACCGGGATCCCCGGAGTGGGCGGGACCTACTTCAAACTGGCCTACACCGAGACCCGGAGCAAGCTGGGCGAGTTCTCGCTCTCGCTGTTGGGACGGGCCGGACTGGCCGCCGACGACCTCGAGGGGGCCGACGGGCTGGGCCCGTTCCCGTCGGCCACCATGGTGGAGGACTGGTTGCGGGGCATCTCGCTGACCATCGCCGCAGGCACCTCGCAGATCCAGCGCAACATCGTCGGCGAGCGGATCCTCGGGCTGCCCAAGGAGCCGGTGGCGGCCCGGCCGGAGCCGGCGGCCCGGCGGTCCGCGTCGTCGGCGTCGTGAGCGGCGGGTAGGGACCGGCCATGGACTTCGAGCTGACCGAGTTCCAGAACGACCTGGCCGAGGGGGTCCGCCGGCTGTGCGAGGGACGGTACCGCCTCGAGCACATCCGCGCCCTCGAGCGGGAAGATCGGGTGGTCGACGGCGACGACTGGCGCCAGCTGGGCGAAGCCGGCGTCTTCTCGCTCCGCCGGCCCGAGTCCGAAGGTGGGGTGGGGCTTGGCCTGGCCGAAGCGGCCCTGGTCTTCGAGGAGCTCGGCCGGGCCCTGGTCCCGGGGCCCCTGGTGGCCTCCCACCTGTCCGCCGGGCTGGTCGACGGGGCCGCCGACGGCTCGGTGGTGGTGGGCCTGATCGAGGACCGCGGGCCGGGGGCCGCCGCGGCCCCGGTGGTCGAGCACCTGGCCGATCTCGACGTCCTGTTGGTGCTGTCCGGCGCCGGGGTGGCCTCGGTCGACCCTTCGGGACTGGACGCCACCCCCCTGCTGCGCCCGATGGACCCGCTCACCCCGGTGTGGGCGGTGGCCGACCTCCCCGCCGGGGAGCCGGTGGCCGGACCGGACCTGGCCGTCCGGTGGCGGCGGGAGGGGGCCGTGCTCACCGCCGCCCTGCAGGTGGGGGCGGCCGCCTGGACTACCGAGCTGGCCGTGGAGTACGCCAAGCATCGCCACCAGTTCGGCCGACCGATCGGGGGGTTCCAGGCGGTCAAGCATCTCTGTGCCGACATGGCCGTCCGGGCCGAGGTGGCCCGCTGCTCGGTCCAGGCCGCCGCGGTCACCGCCGACCAACCCGACGTCGGCGATGCCGCGGTGGCCGCGGCCGGGGCCAAGCTCCTGGCCGACGAGGCGGCCATGGCCAACGGCCGGTCCTGCATCCAGGTCCACGGCGGGATGGGGTTCACCTGGGAGGTCCCCGCCCACCTGGCCTACAAGCGGGCCCGGGTGCTGGCCACCCAGTTCGGGACCGACGACCAGTTGGCCGAGTCGTTGGCCGAGTCCCTCGTGGCCCGGCCGGCCGACACCGACTCCGCCGGGTCGGCCGACGTACGCTGAGCCGGTGAGCCCACCGCCCGTCCCCCCTCCCGCCGACGTGGTCACCGTCCTCCCCGAGGGTCGCACGGCCTACGGCATGCAACTCCCGATCCAGTCCCAGTCGACCATCTACACCCAACCGTGGGAGACGGCGGCCGGACCCGACGAGCTGGCCGCGGTGGCCCTGGCCTGCGAGGCCGCCGGGTTCTTCTACGTGGGGGTCTGCGACCACACCTTCATCCCCGAGCGACTGGCCGGGGCCATGAGCACCACCTGGTACGACACCGTGGCCACCCTGGGCTGGCTGGCCGGGATCACCTCCACCATCCGGCTGCTCTCGCACATCTACGTGATCGCCCTCCGCCACCCGCTGCGGGCGGCCAAGGAGTTCGCCACCCTCGACACCCTGGCCCAGGGCCGGATCATCTGCGGCGTGGGGGCCGGGCACGTCACCGAGGAGTTCGACCAGCTGGGGCCGCCGTTCGACCACCGGGGGCCGGCCACCGACGAGGCCATCGTGGGCCTGGCCGCCGGGCTGGTCAACGAGTACCCGGAGCTGGACGGGCCGCGCTGGAAGGCGTCGGGCCTCGGGCTCCGGCCCCGGCCGGTGCAGCGCCCCCGTCCGCCCATCTGGGTCGGGGGCTCGTCCCCGGCCGCCCTGCGACGGACCGCCCGGTACGCCGACGGCTGGCTGCCCCAGTCGCTCGGACCCAACCTGGACCTGTTGGCCGAGCTGCGGCGGATGCGGGAGGAGTACCGGGGCGGCGCCGTCCTCGATATCGGGGCCATCGCCGCCCCCTGCTACGTGGGCACCCCGTCGGGCTTCGACCTCCCGCCGGGCACGGTGGCCGGCCGCCCCGAGCAGATCGCCGAGTACCTCCGGCCGTTCGCCGCCGCCGGGGTGGGGCAGGTCCAGGTGCGGTTCCCGTCCCGCTCCGCCGACGAGCTCTGCGACCAGATCGCCGCCTTCGGCGCCCAGGTTCCCCGGCTCGTCGACTCCTAACTCAGAGACGGCCGGCGCTCAGGGCGTCGTGGTGGTGGGACCGGTGCTGCCGGTGCCGCCCAACGGAGCTCCCGTCGTGGTGGTCGTCGACCCGGCCGCCCCCCCGGCGCCCCCGCCCCCCGGGGCCGCTGTGGTGGTGGTCGTGGCCCCGCGAGACGTCGTCGTGGTGGTGGCCGGGAACACCGGTCCGGTGGTGGCGGTGACGGCCGGAGCCCGCGTGGTGGTGGTCGGCGGCACGGTGGTGGTGGTGGTCGGAGGCGGGGTGGTGGTG
>DATCBL010000137.1:0-3481 GCA_036511875.1 Acidimicrobiales bacterium | reverse complement strand
TACCGCAGCGCCGGCGCACCGTGTCGTCCGGGGGACGAGGCCGTCACCGAGACCGAGGTGGCGTCGGGCGGAGGCGTCGTCGTGGCCGGGGCGGAACGCCCGAAGGCCGCCTCGATGAGCGGGGCGAAGCGGTCGAGGGCGGGGCAGAGGACCACGACGTCGTCCTCGGTGAGGTCCGACCCGGGGCGGGCCAGCAGGTGGAGCAGGGCGTCGCGCAGGACCTCCACCTGTCGGGTGGCCCCGAAGCAGGCGTGGAACTGCACCGAGTCGTCTCCGGGGTCGTCGGCCAGGGTAGCCGCGGGCGGCCGGTTGGCCCGGAGGTCGTGCTGGAGCCGCCCAAGGAGGGTGCTCGGCAGCGGCGGCGGCCCGGCATCCCCCACCAGGCGCACGGGGACGCCGTCGGCCTGCACGTCGGCCAGCTGCAGGGCGGTCTCGCGGTGGAGGCGGCCCCAGCTGCGGAGCAGCGGGTGGTGGGCCAACGAGGCGGTGGCGTCGCTCGACCGCAGCCGGACCGACCCGTCCTCGGGGCGCGGGTTGGCCCCGAGCAGCGGCTCGGGGTCGAGATGGGTCGGCTCCAGCATGAAGACATGGACCTCGCGGGAGGCGGCGACGGCCCGGGCCAGGTCGAGAAAGGCGCCCGCCGGCAGGAGGGTGAACCCGAACAGCACCAGCCGGGGTGGGAGGTCCAGCAACTGGTCGCCGGCGTGGAGGCGCCGGAGAACCGCCGGCAGGCGCTCGGGCGGGCTGGGCTCGTCGATCCGCTCCCTGACCCGGCGCCAGAGCCGGGCCTGCCAGACGGAGTGCTCGTCCAGGGCCCGACCGGTGCCGTCGACCAACCGGTCCCGGGCCCACTGCCGCACCATGTGGGGGCGGTACAGGTGGTAACGGTCGAACAGGTCGGCGATGCGCCGGCCCTTGGCGTAGAGGGAGGCACCCTCCCGCTGGCTCTCCAACACCTTCAGCCCGGTGGGGAGCGCGGCTGCGTCGGCATCCACGATGGCCTCCAGGACCGGCCACACCATCCGCTCGATGCGCCACGGATCGGCCTGGTCGGTGGGCCGGTCGATGGCCAGGACGGCACTCCGAAGATCGCCGGGGTAGGCCCGCACGATGTTGGAGGCGATGCCGTCGCCGGCCCCGGGAGCCGAGGCCCCGAGACGGCCGGCCAACTCGAGGCTCAACCACCGCCTCATCCCGTCCGACGGGACCGCCACCCACTCCGGCGTGAGCGGGTCCGGGAGCGCGGCCTCGAAGACCCCGGCCAGGGCGGCCGCCAGGGGACGGGCCGAGGCCGCCGAGTAGAGATGCATCATCGTCCAGCGACCCTAGTCAGGGGCTGTGACCGGCCGGGACAGCCAGATCCACCGGGATGGTCGTGGGCCGCCCGCGCCCCGGCTAGGCGCCCGGCCTCACCCCCCGGCGGGACGAGCCGAGACCAGGAGCCCGGGTGGAACCGCCTCCAGCGTCTCCAGGATGGCTTCGGCCAGGGCCCGCGCCGCCACCGGATCGAGCTCCATCGCCACCCGGGCCCCGGCGCCGCGGGACGGGTTGATCAGGTCGATGTTCAAGGTGTGCTCGGCGTTGGCATGCACCGGGTGGTCGAAGTAGACGGAGGCACCGGTCACCGCGAACCAGCCCTGCGCCCCTTTGCCGCTCCCCGCCATCTCGAGGGTGGTCGTCTGGTAGGTGCACATGGGGATCTCCGTTCGGTGGGTGGGCTGATGTGGTCGGGGCGTGACGGTCGGCGTCGCTCAGCGGCGGGCGAGGTGGTTCCCGAAGAACTCCCAGATCCTCTGCCACCCCTCGTTGGCCGCCTCGGGACGGTAGCTGGGCCGGTCGGTGGCGAAGAACGCGTGGCCGGCACCCTCATAGGTGTGGAATTCGAACTCCTTGCCGGCCTCGGTGAGGAGCCGCTCGAGCTCGCCGACCTCGGCCGGGTCGGGATACTGGTCCTCGGCGCCGAACAGCCCGAGGAGCGGGCACGAGAGATCCACGACCCGGTCGGCCAGCGACACCACGGTCCGGCCCAGGCCCTCGGGCGGAGAGGCCAGGACGAAGGCGCCGTAGCAGTCGACGGCGGCGTCGAGGTCGAGGCTGCAGGCGGCCAGGAACGACTGCCGCCCGCCCGAGCAGTACCCGATGGTGGCCACCTTGCCGTTGGACGAGCCGAACGACCGGAGGTAGGCCACGGCTCCCCCGACGTCTCCCACCAACCGTTCGTCCGGTACCCCGCCACCCGCGCGGGCCGCCGCCGCGGCATCGTCGGGACTCGCGCCCGGGGCCTCCCGCGTGTAGAGGTTGGGACAGATGGCCAGGTACCCGTGGGCCGCGAACCTGCGGGTGATCTCCTTGGTGGCCTCGTCGTACCCGGGCATGTGGTGGATCACCACGACCCCCCCGGTCGGGGCGGCGTCGAGGGGCTGGGCCAGGTAGGCCTCCAGGGCGTCCCCTCCGTGACCGGTGATCTGCACCGTCTCGGCACGCATGGCGTCGCTCATGGTTGGTCTGCTCCTGTCTGGTCGGTTCCGGATGGTCAGCTCAGGACCGCCATCGGATGGGGTGGGACATCGTGGGCCGGTTCCGCCTAGGTCGGGGTGGGTTCGGTCCGGCGCCCACTGTGCCGCGGCCGGTCGACGTCGTGGTCGGGGCCGGTGGTGATGTCGCGGTCGAGCTGCGCCCGGACCTCCTGCAGCCGGATCGACTTGGCCGCCCGTTCGTCACGGAACCGGCCGATCCGGGCCAGGGTGGTATCCAGTCGGTCCAGAAGCTTCTGATTGGCGTCGAGGGCTTCGTCGAGGAGCTCGCGCCGTCGCTCGGGCGGCGGGTCGCCCCACCGGTACTCGGAGCGGAACCGGTCGAGGGCGTCGATGTCCTCGGTGTCCAGGACCACCCGGACCTCGGCCAGCGAGAATCCCAGCAGTTCCTGGAGGTCCTTGATCCGGGTGACCCGGGCCATGTCGGTGGGAGAGTAGAGCCGCTCCCCCCGTCCCCGGTAGGCGCTCGGGCTGATCAGCCCCTGCTCCTCCCAGTAGCGGAGGGTGCGGGGCGTCAGGCCGGTCAGTTTGGCCACCTCACCGATGCGCAGGATCATCGGGGCCGGCTCGGTGGTGGCGTTCCTGGTGATCATCCGGCCTCCACGTGGGCGATGGCAGCCCCGGAGACGTCGTCGCGGGTGCCGGCCCAGATCACCGCCGGCTCGGCGTCGCCTTCTCGTACCGGGGCCGGGTGAGCGTCGTCCGAGGGGATGGACCCGACTGCCCCATCCTGGGCCGGCTCGGAGTAGACGTAGCGACCGCCGCGCAGCCACGAGGCGCCCGCGGCCAGCAGGCTGGCCACGATGGCGAAGTCGAGGGCGGCGTGCAGCCCGGCCCGGAACGGGGCGCTGATCAGACCGGGGAAGAAGCTGCGCCCGGTGAGGGCGTGCTGCTGGACCGGCGGGAGCTGGCTCAGGGCGTGGGCCCCGATCAGGTGCTGGACCGGG
>DATCBL010000136.1:0-3562 GCA_036511875.1 Acidimicrobiales bacterium | reverse complement strand
GGGGGCCCAGTGGAACGGGGAGACCGATCTCCCCTGGGAGACCGACGTCGACCAGGAGAAGCTGGTCCGCGAGCAGGCCGAGGCCACCGGTGGCTTCGGCGCCGGGCTCGACCTGAGCGGTACCCCGGCGGAGTCCTGGGGCGAGAAGGAGTGGGTGGCCTTCGGGGTCGAGAGCCAGAACTGGACGCTCTCCCAGTTCCTCCACGGCGAGCAGGGCGCCCTGATCTGCACGGCCAAGATCGTCGAGTCGGTGCCGTGGATCGACGCCAAGTACTACGCCGCCACCCAGGTGATGGACGAGGCCCGCCATGTCGAGGTCTTCGGCAAGTACCTGGACGACAAGCTGTCCGGCCACTATCCGATCAACGCCCATCTGCGCATGCTGCTCGACGACATCATCGCCGACTCCCGCTGGGACATGACCTACCTGGGCATGCAGATCATGGTCGAGGGCCTGGCCCTGGCCGCCTTCGGGCTCATGCACGCCATGACCAGCGACCCCCTGCTCAAGCAGCTGCTCCGGTACGTGATGGCCGACGAGGCGCGCCACGTGGCCTTCGGGGTCCTCAGCCTGCAGGAGTACTACCAGGGGCTGACCACAGCCGAGCTCCGGGAGCGCCAGGAGTTCGCCTTCGAGGCCGCGGTGCGGATGCGGGACCGCTTCCTCCAACAGGAGGTGTGGGACCGGATGGGGGTCGACCCCAAGGCCATCGTGCCGGTGGTCCAGCAGGCTCCTGAACGGGGGGAGTTCCAGGCCCTCCTGTTCTCGAAGATCGTTCCCAACTGCAAGAAGCTGGGCCTCCTCGACGCCGCCGACGGCTGGCTGCGGACCAAGTTCACCGAGCTGGGGGTCATCGAGTTCGAGTCCTGGGTGGACACCTCCGAGGAGTACGACGCCATGGCCTCGGTACCCCCGAAGGACCGGGTGGCCCTCTGAGGATCGACCCGTCCGGTCGGATGACCGGCGGGACGGGTCGACCGGGAACGTCGGACCGGGCCGACCGGCCGGCGGCTGCGCCGATGGCCCAGGCCCCTCGGTGGCGCCGGTGGGAGCGGCGGGTGCTGGTAGCCTGCGAATCCGTGACGCCTTCCCTGATGCCCGTGCCACCCCCGAGGGGCTGAGGCCGGTGCCGCTCTTCGGGTCGGTGATCACCGCCATGGTCACCCCGTTCGGCCCCGACGGGTCGCTCGATCTCGATGTGGCCGCCGCCGTGGCCCGCCACCTGGTGGCCGGCGGGAGTGACGGCCTGGTGGTGGCCGGAACCACCGGTGAGGGCCCGGTGTTGTCCGACACCGAGCTCATCGACCTGTTCCGTGCCGTGGTGGACGCCGTGGACGTGCCGGTGATCGCCTCGACCGGCACCAACGACACGGCTCACTCGGTGTCGATGACCCAGGCGGCCACGTCGGTGGGGGTCGACGGCATCTTGGCGGTGACCCCGTACTACAACCGACCCTCGCCGGCCGGGCTCTCGGCCCACTTCCGGGCGGTGGCCGACGCCACCCACCTCCCCGTCATCCTCTACGACATCCCGGTCCGGTCGGGGAGGAGGATCGGCGCCGCGCTGACCCTGGAGCTGGCGCGCCAGGTGCCCACCATCGTGGGGGTGAAGGACGCCACCGGCGACGTGGCCGGGGCGGCGACGGTGGTGGCGGAGAGCCCCGACGGGTTCGACGTCTACTGCGGCGACGATTCGCTGACCCTGCCCTTCCTGTCGATCGGCGCGGCCGGGGTGATCAGCGTCGCCGCCCACTGGGCCGGCCGCCGGTTCGCCGACCTGATCAACAGCTACCGGGCCGGCGACGTGGAACGGGCCACCCTGGTGAACCAGCACCTGGCCGAGTCCTATCGGTTCGAATCCACCGACCAGTTCCCCAACCCAGCACCGGCCAAGGCGGCCTGCCGGGCCCAGGGCCTGGCCGTCGGTCAGTGCCGTCTGCCCAATGCCATCGCCCCGGCGGCACTGGACGAGGAGGCCGGAGCGGTCATCTCGAGGCTGAATGCGTGTGAACCGACGCGCCAATCAGTTGCCTGACCGAGTCGGGGCCGGTCGGGTGCCCGCAGGTCTCGGGGCCAGGCCGAACGGGGCCGTAGGGAGAAACCACCAGTGAACAACCAGGGAGCCAGACGCAGCGGTGGGCCGGCCGGCCCGTCGGCCGGCGCCAAGAAGAAGAGCGGGAACGCCCGGAAGGCCTCCGGGGCCCGGGCCGACCAGCCGGCCAAGAAGTCGGAGCCCACACCCCGGAAGCGGCCGGCCCGTCAGGCCGGCAACGGCGACGGGTCGTCGGTGCGGATCGTCTTCCTCGGAGGACTGGGCGAGATCGGCCGGAACTGTGCGTGCATCGAGGTCGACGGCCGGATCCTGGTGCTCGACGTCGGCATCATGTTCCCCGACCCCGACATGCCGGGGGTGGATCTGGTCCTCCCCGACTTCACCTACCTCCGCGAGAACGCCGACCGGGTCGACGGGGTGATCCTGACCCACGGCCACGAGGACCACACCGGCGGACTGGCCTACCTCCTGCGGGACTTCCCGGTGCCGGTCTACGGCTCCGAGCTGACCCTGGCCCTGGCCCGCAACCGGGTCGACGAGGCCGGGATGACCGAACGGGCCGAGTTCATCCCGGTGCGGGACGGCGAGCGCCGCCGGATCGGACCCTGTGACGTGGAGTTCATCCCGGTCACCCACTCCGTCCCCCACGCCTTCGCCACCGCCTTCCACACGCCCCAGGGGATCATCCTCCACTCCGGCGACTTCAAGATCGACCTCCATCCGGTGGACGGGCGCCGGACCGACCTGGCCCGCATGGGGGCACTGGCCTCCGACCCCGGGATCCGGCTGGTGCTGATCGACTCGACCAACGCCGAGGAGCCCGGGTTCACCCCCTCGGAGTCGACGGTGGGGGAGACCCTGCGCAAGGTCTTCCTGGCCCGGCCGGACCGCAGATTCATCGTCACCTGCTTCGCCAGCCACATCCACCGGGTCCAGCAGGTGGCCGACGCCGCCATCGCCGGGGGCCGCTCGGTGGCCACGCTCGGCCGTTCCATGCAGAAGAACGTGGTCCTGGCCCGCCGACTGGGCCTCCTCCACATCCCCGACGAGTCGCTCATCGACATCGAGGACATCGACTCGCTGGACGACGGCCAGGTCTGCGTGATCTCCACCGGCTCCCAGGGCGAGCCCATGTCGGCCCTCTCCCGGCTGGCCACCGGCGAGAACCGTTTCTTCAAGCTGTTGGAGAACGACGTGGTGGTGATCAGCGCCCACCCCATCCCCGGGAACGAGTGGTCGGTGGGCCGGGTCATCGACAGCCTCCACCGGCGGGGGGTCGAGGTCATCCACTCGGGCGTGGAGGCCGTCCACGTCAGCGGGCACGCCCGCCAGGGGGAGCTGCGCACGCTGATCGCGGTGACCGAGCCGGAGTGCTTCGTGCCCGTGCACGGCGAGTTCCGCCACATGGTGCACCATGCCCGCCTGGCCCTCTCCATGGGCCTCGACCCGGCGAAGGTGCTCCTGTGCGAGGACGGTGACGTGATTCAGCTCGATGCCAAGGGCATCGC
>DATCBL010000135.1:0-7077 GCA_036511875.1 Acidimicrobiales bacterium | reverse complement strand
CGACCGAGCAGCCGGTTGGCCGCACCGGCGACGGCGTCCACGTTGACCAGCACCAGGGGCACGCCCCGGACCACGGCGGCCATCGACGCGGCCAGACTGGCGTACCCGCCGACCGAGACCACCACCCGGGGCTTGGCCCGGTTCACCACGCCGAGGCCCCGCACCGCGGCCACGGCCAGGCCGGCCACCGCCCCGACGTTGGTCGCCACGTCTCGGGGCTGGAGGCTGCGGACGATGCCCCGTCCGGGGAGCAGCGTGAACGGGAAGCCCCGTCCGTCCAGGGTGATGCGGTCCTGGCCGCGCGTCGAGCCCACGAACTCGATGCTGTCACGATCGTGCCCCGCCTCGACCAGCGCCTCGGCGATGGCCAGGGCCGGCTGGAGGTGGCCCGCGGTGCCACCCCCGGCGACCAGGGCATACCGCGTTCGCCTCACGCCCTGACAGGTCGCCGCCGCCGGGCCGTCGCGATCGGGGTCACCCGTTCGTGGGAGGCGATGTTGATCAGGATGCCCACCGCCGCCATGGTGATGATCAGGGACGAACCGCCGAAGGAGATGAAGGGCAGCGGGATGCCGGTGACCGGCAGCACGCCGATGACCGCGCCGATGTTGATCACCGCCTGGCTGGTGATCCACGTGGTGATGCCCACGGCCAGCAGGCTGCCGAACCGGTCGGGGGCCCGGGTGGCCGCCCGCAGGCCGAACCAGGCCAAGGCGAAGAACAGGGAGAGGAGGACGACCGCCCCGACCAGGCCCAGCTCCTCCCCGACCACCGAGAAGATGAAGTCGGTGTGGGCGTTGGGCAGCAGGCCCCATTTCTGGCGGCCGCCTCCCAACCCGAGGCCGAAGACGTGGCCGGATCCGAGGCCGATGAGCGACTGCCACACCTGGTAGCCCGTGCCGGACTTGTTGGCCCCGGGGTTCAGGAAGGACAGGATGCGGTCCCGGCGGTACGGGTCGGCCAGGCCCACGACGATGGCGAGGCCGGCGAAGATGCCCAGGATCCTCAGGATGGGGCCGATGGGGACCCCGCCCATGAACAGGATGCCGAAGGCGATGCAGCTGAGGACCAGGGCCGTCCCCATGTCGGGCTGCTTCAAGATGAGCACTCCGGAGATGCCCAGCACGGCCAGCACCGGCACGATGACCAACTTGGGCTCCGACGACCGGTCGGCCCGGCGGGTCAGCAGGTCGGCGGCGAAGACGGCCAGGGCCAGCTTCATCAACTCCGACGGCTGCACCTGGAACATCCCGAACCCGAGCCACCGGGACGAGCCCCCCGCGGAGACGCCGAAGTGGGGGACGAGGACCAGCACCAGCAGCCCCATCGACACCACCACCAACGGGGCCCGGATTGTCCGCCACTTCCGGTAGTCCACCCGGGACAGGATGAGCAGGGCGCCGGTGCCCACCCCCATCCACAGCACCTGGCGGATGAAGATGGCCCAGGGCGACCCGTACAAACCCAGCGAGATCACCGGGGACGCCGACCCCGCCATGATCAACCCGAAGGCGCACAGGACGGCGACGAGGACGGCGATGGCCGGGGCCGTGCCCACCCTGGAGACCCAGCCCGGACCCCGGGTCGGCCGGGCGCTCCCCGGGAGCCGGCCCGAGGGCCGCCGGGATGGTCGGCGCAGGCCGTCTCCGGAGCTCGACGGATGACGCCGCCGGGTCACCTCCGGCGAGATGCTCGATCGATCAGCCACAGTGGACTCCTCGGGTCGGTACGGACGGGACGACGGTCGCTTCTGGAGCCAGGCTGGTCCGACACATCTCTCTAGCCTCCTCCACCTGGGCCCCGGGGTGGTGGAACCCCTCGGCCCGGCCCGCGGCGGGGACCATCACACCCTCCCCACCGAGAGGAAGTCCCCGTAGAAGATGCCGAGGCCCAGGGCGGCGAACAGCCCGGCCAGGATCCAGAAGCGGATGATGACCGTGGTCTCGGGCCAGCCCAGCAGCTCGAAGTGATGGTGCAGCGGGGCCATGCGGAAGACCCGCTGATGGAAGACCCGGAAGCTGATCACCTGGATCACCACCGACAGGGTCTCGATCACGAACAGTCCGCCGATCACCACCAACAGGAGGTCCAGGTTCATCAGCAGGCACAGGGCGGCCAGCCCCGATCCGATGGACAGGGACCCGGTGTCGCCCATAAAGATCTTGGCCGGCGCGGCGTTCCACCACAGGAACCCGAGGCAGGCGCCGGCCAGGGCCACCGCGGCCAGCGCCAGGTCGAGGGCGTCCGGTACCCGGTAGATGGCGAAGTGGCGGTACTGCCAGTAGCCGATGATGGCCAGGCAGGCGAAGCAGAAGGTCGAAGAACCGGCGGCCAGGCCGTCCAACCCGTCGGTCAGGTTCACGGCGTTGGCCGCGGCGGCGATGATGGCGGTGGCCCAGACCACCCACAGGGCGGTCCCCATGTGCAGCCCGGGAAGGTCGTAGCGGGTGAACGACAGGGTGGTCGAGGCGTGGGCCCAGTACACCGCGAGCAGGGAGAAGAGCAGCCCCAGGCCGATCTGGGCCCCGAACTTGGCCCGCTTGTTCAGTCCCAGGCTCCGGCGGTGACGCACCTTGATCCAGTCGTCGGCGAAGCCGACGGAGGCCGCGCCGACGATGGCCAGCATGATCAGGACACCGGACCGGGAGAAGTGGACCCCGGGGATGGCGTGGGCGGCGAGATAGCCGATGATCACGGCAGCCACGATCCCGATCCCGCCGGTGGTCGGGGTTCCGGCCTTGGCGATGTGGACCTGGGGGCCGTCCTCTCGGATCTGCTGGCCGATGTTGTTCTTGATCAGCCAGCGGATCAGCACCGGGGTGGAGAGGACGGCCACCCACAGGGCCAGCCCCCCCGACGTCATGAGGGAGATCACCGGGCGTCCTCCCCGGACGGCGCGGCCAGGGCCCGGCGGGACTCGACCCGGTCGTCGAAGGGCCAGGAACGGCCCCCCGCCGTCTGGGTGGTCTCGTGGCCCTTGCCGGCCAGCAGCACCACGTCCCCGGGCCCGGCGAGCTCCACGGCCACCCGGATGGCCCGGGCCCGGTCGGGCTCGACCACCACCTCGGCGCCGGGGCCGAGACCGGCCCGGATCTCTCCGATGATGGCCATCGGATCCTCCGACCTCGGATTGTCCGACGTCAGGACGACCACATCGGCCAGGCGGGACGAGACCTCACCCATTTGGGGTCGTTTTCCCTGGTCACGATCTCCACCACAGCCAAACAGGCACACCAGGCGAGCCGACCCGGAGAGGCCCCGTGCCGCGGTCAGCGCGGCCTCCAGACCGGCCGGGGTGTGGGCGTAGTCCACGATCACCGAGATCGGCGGCCCCTCGGCGACCACCTCCATCCGACCCGGGACGGGTCCGGCCGCGGCCAGGCCTTCGGCCACCGTGTCCTCGTCGATGCCGAGGACCGTGGCCACGGCCGCCGCCATCAGCGCGTTCTCCACGTTGAACCCACCGGTCAGGGCCATCGCGACCAGCCGATCACGCCACCGGAACGACGTCCGTCCGACCGAGGTGACCAGGTCGCTGGCCTCGGCCCGGCGGACCGGCACGAGGCGGGGACCGTCCAACTCTGCGGCCAGTCGGCGCCCCCACGGGTCGTCCACGTAGACCACCGCCGACCGGGACCGCCCCGGCTCGAACAGCGCGGCCTTGGCCGCGAAGTACGCCTCCATGGTTCCGTGGTGGTCGAGGTGATCCCGGCTGAGGTTGGTGAACGCCGCCACGTCGAAGACGATGCCGTCGACCCGGTGCTGGGTCAGGGCGTGGGAGGAGACCTCGAGGGCCGCGGCGCCCCGGCCGTCGTCCCGGAACTCGGCCAGCCGGCGCTGGAGGTCGGGGGACTCGGGCGTGGTCCGCTCCCCGGCCAGGGTGCCGACCAGCCCGGTCCGGATGCCGGCGTGCTCGAGCACGGCCTCGACCAGCTGGGTGACGGTGGTCTTCCCGTTGGTGCCGGTGACCCCCACCATGGTCAGGGCCCGGGACGGGTGGCCGTAGAAGGCCGAGGCCACCGCGGCCATCGACGGCCGCAACCCTCCGGGGGCCACCCGGACCTGGGTGGCATCGACGTCGAGGAGTCGCTCGCACAGCAGGGCGGTCGCGCCGCGTCCCACCGCCTCGGCGGCGAAGGCGTGGCCGTCGGCGTGGGCGCCGGGCACGCAGCAGAACAGGGAGCCGGCCCGGACCCGACGGCTGTCGAACTCGACCGAACGGACATCGGTGGTCACCGGGTCACCACGGACCTCGAGCGCGTCGATGTCCTGGATCAGCGCGGTCATCTGCACGGTGGAGGGGTCCGGGAGCTCCGGTCGGTGGGAGGGGACGAGCGTGACCAGCGGCGGGCCACCTAGGGCCCTTCCGTGGTCGCTCCGGTCGGCACCGAGATCGTACCGGTGCTCCCCACCGCCGAGCTCGAGGCCGAGGTGGTGGCGGTGGTGGTGGTGGGGATGCCGTAGTGGTGGAGGGCGTAGGCCATGATCGTCGAGAACACCGGGGCGGCCACCGCCCCACCGTAGATGGGCGTGGGGTGGTCGAGGACCACGACGGCCGAGAGAACGGGGTTCTCCGCCGGCGCGAACCCGGCGAACGATCCTACGTAGGCGCCGGAGATGTAGCCCAGGTGGTTGGGATCGGGGATCTGGGCCGTCCCGGTCTTGCCGGCCACCGTGTACCCGTCGATCGCCGCGCTGGTGCCGGTGCCCGAGGACACCACGCCCTCCAGCATCTGGACCAGTTGGGCGTTGGTGGTCGGATCGATGACCCGGCGGGTCGCGGAGGCCTGGGCCGCCACCACCGACCCCGTGGGGGTGACGGTGGCGCGGACCAGGCGGGGAGCGATGTAGACCCCGCCGTTGGCCACCGAGTTGTAGGCATCGAGGATCTGCTGGGCGGTGACGGCGTCGTCCTGGCCGATCGGGGTCGAGCCTATGGAGGTGTCGGTCCAGGCCGAGGGTCCGGGCACCAGCCCCTCGGACTCACCGGGGAACTTGAGTCCGGTGGGCTTGCCGAACCCCAGGTTGCCGATCTGGCCCAGCAGGCGGTTCTCGCCGAGGGCCTGGGCCACCTCGATAGTGCCGATGTTGGAGGACTGGGCCAGGATGCCGCTGGCCGTGAGGCGCTCGAGGCCGTGCGACTCGGCATCGTGGAAGGTGTAGGTCCCCATGGGGAGCGACGCCGGCACCTCGATGGGCTGGTTGGGAGTGGTCACCCCGGCGGCCAGCGCCGCCGAGAAGGTCACCAGCTTGAAGACCGATCCGGGCTCGTAGACCTGGGTCACCGCGGTGTTGGACGGTGCCTCCTCCACCCCGGCGGGCAGCGTGTCGGCCTGGGAGACCAGGGTGGGGCCCGACGTCGAGGCCGGGGCCGTCCCCGTGGTGTCGGCCACCGTCACGGCCCCGGCCGGCGCGGTCGGGGCCGCCCCGGTGGTGGCGGAGCCGGTGGTGGCCTGCAGGTCGGCCATGGCCAGGACGTCGCCGGTCTTCACGTCCATGACCACGGCCGTCCCGCTGTAGGCGTGGGAGGCGGAGATCTCGGCGGCCAGAGCCTGTTCGGCCACGTACTGCACGGACTCGTCGATGGTCAGCTCCAGCCCCTGGCCGGGCTGGGGCGCCACGCTGGCCTTGCCCGTGCCGGGAATGGTGACGCCGTCGGGCGCCTGCATCAGGCTCTTGTCCCCGGCCTTCCCGGCCAGCATGGCCTGGTACTGGTATTCGAGCCCCGAGGCACCGTCCCCGTTCCAGTTGACCGTCCCGACCACGGGCAGGGCCAACCTCCCGTCGGGTTCGATCCGTTGGGGCTCCGGCACCAGGTTGATGCCGGTCAGGTTCAGCGCGGTGATCCGGGCCGCCACGCTGTCGGACACCCGGTGGGCCAGGTAGACGAAGCCGGAGCGCTCGGTGAGCTGGGCCCGGAGCTGGGCGCTGGGCAGTCCCAGCACCGGGGACAGGGCATCGGCGGTGGCCGCGGGGTGGGTGATCAGCATCGGATCGGCCACCACCGTCTGCTTGGTGACCGACTCCGCCAACACCTCGCCGTTCCGGTCGTAGATGCCGCCCCGCACGGCGGGCACCCGCACTGTCTGCGTCAGCTCCGACGCCGACAGTGAGGCGTAGTGCTGATGGGAGAACTCCTGGACCTTGATCAACTGGACGATCAGGGCGACGAAGACCACGACCAGCACCAGCCGCATGGCGCGGGAGCGCCGGCCCAGCAGGATCGACGGGCTCACCGCCCGGCCGTGGTCGTCGTCACCGAATGGGTCGTGGCTGCCGGCCGGGACGCCGGCGCACCCGGCGTGGCGTTGGACACCGGTGGGGTGGTCGAGGGTGTGGACCTATGGGGGGAGGTGGGAACGAGCCGGGGTGGCGGGAGCGGGACGTTGAGGGGCACCTGGCCCACGTTGACCACCTGGGACGCCGCCACCAGGCCCTGGCTCTTGCCCGTGCTGACCACCACCGGCGGTGCGGCCTTCTCGGCCACGGCATTCTGGAGGGTCTTTTGGGTGGCCTGGGCGGCGACCAGCGCCCGCTGGGTCGTCGCCAGTCGCACCTGGCCTTGCGTGACCAGGGCATCGCCGACCACCACGGCCAGCAGGCTCCCCACGATGAGCAGCCCCGACAGCCACATGGTGGATCGCTGGATCGTCCGGCTGCCCGGCCGGCGACGCGGGGCGGGCTCGAAGAGACGGAGCGGTGGGCGCCGCGGCGCGGACGGAGCCGGGCGCGGGGTGGCCCGGGACGGGGCGCGCCGCGCTGTGGCGTTGGCCGGTGGCGCCATCAGGCCACCGCGCCGTTCGTACGATCGGCCGCCGCCGGCCGACGCTCGATCACCCGCAGGCGGGCCGCCTCGGCGCGGCGGTTCCTCGCCACCTCGTCCTCGCTGGGCCGGCGCGCCCCCCGGGACACCAGGCGGAACTGGGGATCGGCGCCGCAGACGCAGGGCAGCCCAGGCGGGCACCGGCAGTCGTCGGTGGCGGCCCGGGTAAAGGTGGTCTTGACCAGCCGGTCCTCGCCGGAATGGTAGGAGATGACCACACACCGACCCCCGGGGCGGAGGAGGGTCAGGGCATC
>DATCBL010000134.1:0-2489 GCA_036511875.1 Acidimicrobiales bacterium | reverse complement strand
TCGCGCAGCTCGGCGGCCTGGTCGGCATCTTCGACCAGTGCGGCCTCGCGTTCGGTGCGCCGGAACCACAGCGCCTCGGTGTCGTAGACCACCGGCACCTGCGGGTGGTGTCGGCGCAGGTGCGGCACGGCGTCGCGATAGCTGAGCGGGCGCGAACAGAGGACCACGTCGAACTCGGCTCCGGGACGCTGCAGGAGGGACCCGAGGGGCTCGAAGCGGACGTCCACCCCGAGGTCGGCGAGCCAGTCAAGCACCCCGGCGCGGGCGGTGGTGTGCCGGCGGTCGCCGAGCACCGAGTTGCGGGGCCGGAAGGTCACGGCATACCCCGCGGCCACCAGGTCCTCTACGGCGCCGGCGGCCCGGGCAAAGCCCGAGCCCAGACCGGCGTCGGGCAGGGCGTCGTCGAGGAACAGGACCCGGGACGGCCGTCCCCGGATCCGGTGCAGCGCCCGCTCCCGGGCCGCGTGACCGTCGACCACCGGATAGGGCTCGCGTCCCACCAGCTGGTCGGCCCACTTCTTCCGGAAGATCCGGCGGTTGCGCAGCATCAGGAACCAGCGGTAGCGGCCGGGGACACTGCGGCTCTCCAGATGCCGGAGGGCGGCCCGGGGCTCGTACACCACGCGGTAGCCGCTCTGGCCCAGGGCCATGCACAGGTCGGCGTCCTCGTAGTAGGCCGGGAAGTAGTCCTCGGAGAACCCGCCGACCTCCTCCCAGGCCCGGCGGCGCACCAGTATCCCGTTGGCCGAGACGTAGTCGACGTCCCGGACGTACATGAACTCGGCGGACCCGGCGGGCAGCCCGCGTCCCATCCCGGTGGTGGGCCCGTCGCCCCAGATGATGCCCCCGGCCTCTTGCAGGCTGCCGTCCTCGAACAGGATCCGTGAGCCGACGGCCCCGATCCTCGGATCGGCCTCGGCGGTGAGCACGAGGTGGTCCAGCCAGTCCGGCTCGACCATGGTGTCGTCGTTGAGGAAGACCAGGAGGTCGCCCCGGGCGACGCCCGCGGCCAGGTTGTTCCCACCGGCGAACCCGAGGTTGGTGTCACTCCGGATCAGCACGATGTCCTGGTGGCGTTGCAACCCCTGCAGGCGGGTGAGCGGCGTCCCGTTGGCCACCACCACCAGCTCCGCCCGCCACGACGAGTCGATGGTCCGGCGCAGGGACTCCAGGCAGTCCTCCACCATGTCGACATCGTCGAGCACCAGCACGACGATCGACACCCGGGGGTCGTCAGGCACCAACCGACCCACGTGGACCATGGAATCCATCCCCGGAACACTACCGGTCGGGCTGGCCGGCGCCCGGTGGCTCCGTCAGCCGTCGGTGGAGACGAAGACGTTCTTCACGTCGCTGTACGAGGCCAGCGCCTCGAGGCCGAGCTCCCGACCGAACCCCGACTGCTTCATGCCTCCGAAGCTGGTCTGCACCCGCACCGAGCTGTGCGAGTTGACCGAGAGGTTGCCGGACTGGATGGCCCGGGCCACGCGCAGGGCCCGGGCCCCGTCGCCGGTCCAGATCGAGCCGGACAACCCGTAGGGGGTGTCGTTGGCCAGTCGCACCGCGTCCGCCTCGTCGTCGAAGGGGATCACCGCGGCCACCGGCCCGAAGATCTCCTCCCGGGCCATGCGCCAGCCGGCCTCGGCCGGCGCCACCACGGTGGGTGGGAACCAGAAGCCCGGCCCCTCGGGTACGGCACCGGCGGCGAAGGCCTCGACCGCCCCGCCTCCCGGTGCCCCCATGCCCGGAGCCAGGAACCCCTCGACCACCCGGCGATGGGCCGCGGTGACCAAGGGGCCCATCTTCACCGCGGGGTCGGTCGGATCCCCCACCGTCCACTGGGCCACGGCGTCGGCCAGGAGCTCGAGGAACCGGTCGAGCACGGTGCGCTGGACCAGCACCCGGCTGCGGGCACAGCAGTCCTGTCCGGCATTGGCAAAGACCCCTCCCGGGGTGGCCGCCGCGGCGCGTTCGAGGTCGGCGTCAGCGAAGATCACCGAGGCCGACTTCCCGCCCAGCTCCAGGGTGACCCGCTTGATGGTCCCCGAGGCCCGGGACATCACGTCCCGGCCCACCTCGGTCGATCCGGTGAAGGCCACCTTGGCCACGTCAGGGTGCTCCACCAGGCGGGTTCCCACCACCGAACCTTGGCCCAACACCACCTGGAGCACTCCCTCGGGGATGCCGGCGTCGAGGGCCAGCTCGGCCAGCCGGAGCGCGGTCAAAGGGGTGATCTCGGCCGGCTTGACCACGATGGTGTTGCCGGTGGCCAGGGCCGGGCCGACCTTCCACGAGGTGATGGCGATGGGGAAGTTCCACGGGACGACGGCGGCCACCACCCCGAGCGGCTCGTGAAAGGTCATGTCCACGCCGCCGGCCACCGGCACCGTGGCCCCCCGGTGCTTGTCCACCGCCCCGGCGTAGAAGTAGAGCACCTCGGCCACCATGGCCACCTCGTCGCGGCTGTCGCCGATGGCCTTGCCCACGTT
>DATCBL010000133.1:0-3012 GCA_036511875.1 Acidimicrobiales bacterium | reverse complement strand
TACGGCGATGGCTACATCCCTGCTCTGGCCCATCAGTTGCGAACCCTGCTCGCCGACTTCACCGTGTTCATCGCCGACCTGGGCCATGCCATCGAAGGACACTGACGACCATCGGCGGCGATTGGCGCGGTGACCGGATGGGTCGGGACCGAGTCGATCGCCTCAGGGTCGGGCTCCTCAGTTTTGAAGGGCGACCGCCGCGGTTCGGGAATCATGGCGCCGCAAGGAGGCGGCGGCTCGTGCACCCGGGTCGATCTCGCTCACCGTGTTGCCGCGGTCGTCGGTTGCCGGGCGTCGCCGTGAAGCGGGACTCCGATGGGTTGGTTGCCCACCGTGGTGGCCAAGGCAAGAGTTCTTCGATGCGAGAGTCGAGGCCTCTCGTGGGCTCCTGCTAGCCCCGAGGTGGAGGGAGCGGGGGCATGGCGACTCGCTGGGTGCAACTGGGGCAGAACACCTGGGCTGCCGGTTCATAGATGAGCAGGATGCGCGCCTTACAGGCCTTGCACCAAAACGTCGCCGGCATCCCCGGGATTGGCCAGGGTCGACGTGAGTCTCCCGAGTCAGGGGGAAGCAGCCGGGGCATCGGAGGAGCATGTCACGGGATGCCCAGGGCCGACCACCGTGTCGCGCAATGTTCATCCCGTCGTCAGCTACCCGTTACCCATGTGCCGGCCCCTTGGCGCTACAAAGGGAGGGTCCGGTCGGGACGCGCTCGTCGCGATGGCCGGACCCTGAGGACGATGCGCCGCCGACGACAGGTTGTGGAGTGCCCCTCGTCGGCAGCGCACCCTCAGACGGACCTGATCGGCGCACGGACACGTCTGGATTCCGCCGCCCTTTACGGCATGACGAGTCGGCCTGCTCCCTCGGCCTCTCTCCCCTCAGTTCTTGCCACGCCGCAGGGCTGGGTCCATGGAGATGGCGAAGCGTGACCACGACGGCTCGGCCCCGGGAAGACGGTCGTCCGCAGATGGCCCGATTCGTTGGCCGCTCCGGCCGGGCGTGGGCGATACTGCTGGCATGGCCGATCGCAACGTACTGGGTGGGGAGCTCGAACCCTGTGGCACCGACCCGCTCACCGGCTTCTACCGGGACGGGTGCTGCACCACCGGCCCCGAGGACCGCGGCAGCCACACCATCTGTGCCGTGGTCACCGCGGAGTTCCTCGAGCACCAGCGCTCCATCGGCAACGACCTGGTCACCCCCATGCCCGAGTACCGGTTCCCCGGCCTGGTCCCCGGGGACCGGTGGTGCGTCACCGCGGTCAACTGGCTGCGGGCCCACCACGACGGGGCCGCGGCCTACGTGGTGCTGGCCTCGACCCACGAGCGCTGCCTGGACGTGGTGCCCCTCGAGGCCCTCCGGGCCCACGCCGTCGACGTACCGGCCGGACCCGGCGGGCTCGGGGACCCCGGGGCCGGCTGAACCTCAGGCGGAGCGCTTGCGGAGCACCTTCTTGAGCACGGCTTCGTAGGCCTCGAGACCCTCCCGGTAGAGGCGGGCCTCGGGACCGGCGGCGATCCCCACCCGCTCGGGGATGATCCCCCAGATGGGGACCCCGGACTCGGTCCACCACTGCACCGCGGCGTCGAGGTCGTTGGTGCCGAGCCGGGCCGCGCAGATCACCAACCCGTGGGGGGTGCGCTTCCCGACCATCTCCAGGGTGGCCAGCACCCTCGAGTACTCGACCCCCCCGGCCCGGGTGGGGATGACCACGGCGTCGGCCCGCTCCAGTGCGGCCCGGACGATCCGCTCGTCCCCGGGGGGGGTATCCACCACGGCCAGACCCTCGCCGCCCCCCATGGCCCGGGCCACCGTCCGCTCCGAGGGGGCCTCGACCAGGTCCACCCCGACGATCGGGCTCTCCTCGAGCCACTCGGCCGACGACGCCTGCCGGTCGGCGTCGATCAGGGTGACCGGGTCCCAGCCCCGGGCGGCGGCCGCCGCGGCCAGGTACACCGTGGTCGTGGTCTTGCCCACGCCGCCCTTCACGTTGCTGACCACGATGTTCATCGTCCTACTCCACTCCTCACAGGCGACCGGCCGGTCCGAGGACGCCCCGGTGGGTGCCCGGGCCTGACGATAGCCGAAGTGGTTCCGGTGCTGACCTGGGAAAACGAAGGAATTGGCGGCAGGGCCCCGCTCCGGTTGACACCGCCGACCCTCTGCGGGGAGCATCTCCGCTCGTGACCAACCCCTTCGTCGCCTCCACCAGCGTGCGGCCGACCGGGCCGGGCCGTTACGAGGGGACCATCGGCGCGGACTGGAACCTCAACCCCCTGCCCCAGGGCGGCGTGATCACGGCGATGGCCCTGCGGGCCATGAGCCAGGAGCTCGGCGACCCGGGCCAGGTGGTGCGGACCCTCCACACCACCTTCGCCGCCCAGGTGGCCGACGGTCCGGTCACCGTGGAGGTGGAGCTGCTCCGCCGGGGTCGCACCATGTCCCACCTCCGGGCCGAGGTGGCCAACGTCGGGGCCGCCCGCGGCCACCTGACCACGGGCATCTTCGGCGCCACCCGACCGGGCTTCGACTTCACCGACCTCGCCCCCCCGGCCGACGTCCCTCCCCCGCTGGCCTGCCCGTCGTGGCGCGATCCTCCCCCGCCCGGGGTGGAACCGTTCCCTCCCATGCCCTTCTGGAACCAGCTGGTCGAGGGGCGGTCGGCGTTGGGCCATCCGCCGTGGGAGGAGTACGTCCCCGACCGCGCCGAGCGGGTCAGTTGGTACCGGTTCGACCAGCCGCCGCGGCTCGACGACGGGACCGTCGACCCCTTCGCCCTGGTGGTCCTGGCCGACACCATGCCCGGCGCCGTGAGCGAGAAGGTGGGCCGGGTCGACAGGAACTGGTGGGCCCCGAGCGTGGACCTCACCGTCCACCTCCTCGGCCCCTGGCGGTCGCCGTGGGTGCTGGCCCACAACCGGGCCCGGTTCGCCGGCGACGGCTACGCCTCGGCCGACGTGGCCCTGTGGGACTGTGGGGAGCACGGGACGGACCGGCCCCGCCTGGTGG
>DATCBL010000132.1:0-2437 GCA_036511875.1 Acidimicrobiales bacterium | reverse complement strand
CAGGGTGGTGGTGGCCACCCTGGGGAAGCACCGTCCGGTGGCCATGTTCACCGTGGCCCCGGGCGCGGTGATGGTGCTCGGGGCCAAGCAGATCAGTGGGCTGCCGATCCTCACCGTGTCGTCGTCCCAACCGGTGGACGTGGAGGAGGACAGCGCCCCGTCCGGGGCCCCCGGGGTGGTGTCGTCCACCGGGTTCCCGTTGGATCCCTGACCGGGACCGACCGAACCTCCCGGCCCGGGGCTACTGGTCCTCGGGGATGGCGTCCCACCACTGGCACCACCATTCCGAACCCACCAGGATGCGCAGCTTGGGATGCCAGCAGTACGAGATCTCGTTGTACGGCTCGAGGTAGTAGCGGCAGTTCTCGCACTGCTCCTGGCCGGACGGCTTCCCCTTCAGGACGGCGTTGGAGGCCAGATGGCGGAGCTCCATCGAGAGGGTTTCGTCGATCTCCTTCGGTTCGGGCTCGGGAATCACGTAGTCGGACATGGCGAGGAATCTACCGCCTGGCCCGCTGGGTCGGCACCTTCGGCCGGGTGGTACAACAGGGCCATGGCCTCCTACCCGGTCCACCACATCCCCCACGCCGGATCCGGCCTCGAGGCCTCCCAACGGGAGCTCCGGGCCCCGGGGCCCGGTGAGGTGCGCGTGCGGGTGGAGGCGTGCGGGGTGTGCCACAGCGACGTGCTGTCCGGGGTGATGGCGGCGTCCTATCCGATCGTCCCCGGGCACGAGATCGCCGGCGTGGTGGACGAGGTCGGTGACGGCGTGGAGGCCTGGTCGCCGGGGGACCGGGTCGGAGTGGGCTGGTACGGCGGCATCGACCACGTCTGTCCGGCCTGCCGGGAGGGCGACTTCATCGACTGCGCCAACCTGGCCGTACCCGGGCTGGCCTACGACGGCGGGTACGCCGAGGTGGTCGTGGTGCCCGCCGAGGCGCTGGCCGCCATCCCCGACGTCCTCACCGCGGTGGAGGCCGCCCCGCTGATGTGCGCCGGGGTCACCACCTTCAACGGCCTGCGGTCCAGTCCGGCTCGGGCCGGGGACCTGGTGGCCGTGCTCGGGATCGGGGGACTGGGCCACCTCGGGATCCAGTTCGCCGCTCGGATGGGCTTCGAGACCGTGGCCATCGCCCGCGGCGGGGACAAGGCGGCGGCGGCCCGCCAGCTCGGCGCCCACCACTACGTCGACAGCACCGCCGACGACGTGGCCGTGGCCCTGCAGGATCTGGGCGCCGCCCGGGTGATCTTGTCCACCGTCACCAACGCCGCCGCCATGGCCGCGGCCATCGGCGGCCTGGGCCCGAGGGGGCAGTTGGTGGTGCTCGGCGTGGACATGGACCCGATCGCCGTGCTCCCCCCGGTGCTGGTCGGGAAGTCCCGCTCGGTGGCTGGGCATCCCTCGGGCACCTCGAAGGATTCCGAGGACACCCTCCGCTTCGCCGCCCTGACCGGGGTCCGGCCGGTAGTCGAGACCCTGCCCATGAGCGACGCCCCGAGGGCCTGGGAGCGGATGCTCTCGGGCCGGGCCCGGTTCCGGGTGGTCCTCACCAACCCGTGACTAACCGGATCAGGGGCCGGCGGGTCCCGCCTCCACCTCGGCCTTGATCCGCTCCAGGGTGGTGCGCATGTCGTTGCGGTTGGTCCGGCCCCGGGCCCAGCCCAGCAGGGACCAGTACAGGCGGAGCAGCCGCGTCTCGGCCAACCGGAACGTCTCGGTGACGTCGGTCCCGCCGCCGGCCGCCTCCATCTCGTAGCCCCACACACTGAGCGGCTGGTCCCCCGGACCCACCCCGAAGGTGAAGGCGCGGCCCGGCTCGCACTCCTGCACCGTGCAGGTGGTCCAGTAGACGGGGCCGATCCCGTTGCGCTTCACATGGCCCCGGAAGCGGGCCCCCACCGCCGGCCCGGCGGCCCCGTCGAGCCACTCGGCCTCGAAGGTCTCCGGGCTGTAGCGGCCGATCCTGGTGACGTCGCTGACCAGGTCCCAGACCGCGGTGGGCGGCGCCTCCATGTGGACGGTCACGGATTCGTGCACCGACTCACCCTACGCCCGTCCGGGTGATCCCCGGGGGTGGTGGGGTGCCGATGGCGGGGCCGACCGAAACCGCCCCGGCCTGACCTACCGGGCGACGCTCGGGCTCAGCGGGACGCCGGGGGTGGGGGCGGTGGCCAGGGGGTCTGGTGGGGCCAGTGGCCCGGTGGTTGCGGAGCCGGCATCGGCGACGGCGCCTGAGGCCAGTGGCCGGCCGGCGGAGGGGGCGGCGGAGGCCAGGGGGCCGATCCGGCCCGCCCGTCAGCGTTGGCTTGCCCGGCGTCGCGGGGCTGGGCCGCCCCGGCCCCGTCGCTGGCCCGGGCCGCCCCCGAGACCTCACTGTCGGTGGTGGGCTCGGACGCCCCGTGGGGGGCGGTCCCGGCCGGCGCCGTGCCAGCCTCG
>DATCBL010000131.1:0-2142 GCA_036511875.1 Acidimicrobiales bacterium | reverse complement strand
CGAGCTCGCCGCCAGCGGGGCGGGCACCCTGGCCTACGCCGACGTGAGTTCGACCGCCGTACCGACGGCCCTGTTCGGGGCGGCCTGGGCGGGAGCCTCCTACGCCCCCCTCAACTTCCGTCTGCCCGCCGAGGCCCTGCGCAGCCAGGTGGCGCGGCTCGACCGGCCGTCGGTGGTGGCCTCGGCCGCCCTCGCCCCCGAGCTGGCTGACCCGCCGGCCACGGAGCGGTCGGTGTGGCTGGCGGGGCTGCGGGCGGCCGCTGCCGATCGCGCCCTGGCTGCGTACGAACCCGAGCCCGAACGCTCGGCCGTCATCCTGTTCACCAGTGGCTCGTCGGGATCGCCCAAGGCCGCGCTGTTGAGCCACGACAACCTGATGTCCTACATCATGGACACCGTCGAGTTCGTGGGGGCCGGCGAGGACGAGGCCCTCATGTTGGCGGCACCCCCCTTCCACATCGCCGGGGTGGCGGCCGTGCTGAGCTCGGTCTACTCGGGCCGCCGGCTGCTGCCGTTGGCCGCCTTCGCCCCCGAGTCCTGGCTGCAGGTGGCCCGGGACGAGGAGGCCACCCACGCCTTCGTCGTGCCCACCATGCTGGCCCGCATCGTCCAGTGCATGGAGGCGGACCCCGACCTCCGGGTGCCCACCCTCCGGGCCATCTCCTACGGGGGCGCCCGGATGGCCGCCCCCATCCTCGAGCGGGCCCTCGAGCTCTTCCCCGACGTCGGCTTCGTCAACGCCTACGGCCTGACCGAGACGTCCTCCACCATCGCCGTCCTCGGCCCCGACGATCACCGCCTGGCCCTGTCCAGCGACGAGCCGGAGGTGAGGCGGCGCCTCGAGTCGGTGGGCCAACCACTTCCCGGCGTGGAGGTGCTGGTGGTTCACGAGGAGACCGGCGCCGAGGTGGCGGTCGGGGAGCGGGGGCTCATCCGGGTCCGCGGCCCCCAGGTGAGCGGCGAGTACCTCGACACCGAATCGGGGACGGACAGCGGCGGCTGGTTGGTCACCGGGGACGTCGGCTCCATCGACGGGCACGGCTACCTATTCGTCGAGGGTCGGGCCGACGACGTCATCATCAAGGGCGGGGAGAACCTCTCGCCGGCCGAGATCGAGGACACCCTCCTCCGCCATGCCCGCGTGCAGGCGGCCGTGGTGGTCGGGGTGCCCCATCCCGAGTGGGGCGAGTCGGTGGCCGCCGCCGTGGTGCTGGTGCCCGACACGGAGGGCGTCGAGCACGCCGTGGTGGTGGAAGAGCTGACCGTCTGGGTGCGGTCCTCCCTCGGCTCACTCAAGACCCCGAGCGTCATCGAGGTCCGCGATGAACTCCCGACCACGGCAACCGGCAAAGTGCTGCGCCGAGTGGTCCGGGACGAGCTGGCCCCACCGCCCGCCTCCTGATCGCCGGCTGGGTCCCGGTCCGAGTCCGCTCTCTGCCACCGAGGCCCGGACTCGGCCGTCCGGTCAGTCCGACGGCACCACCAGCACCTTGCCGAGCGCCCGCCGCTCGGCCAGGTCGGCGAGCGCCCGGCCGGCCCCCTCCAGTGGGTACCGCGCCGAGATGTGCGGCGTGAACCTCCCGGACCGGTAGAGCTCGGTGAGCTCGGCCTGGTCGCGGGCGAAGTCCTGGCGCTGGTGGTCAGCGAAGCCCCCCATGGTGAAGCCGGTGACGATGACGCCCTTCAACAGCACGAGGTTGAGGGGGATCTTCGGGATCTCGCCCGAGGCGAAGCCCACCGTCACGAACCGGCCTCCCCACGCCAGAGCCCGGAGGGACGCCTCGGATGCGGGTCCACCCACCGGATCGATAACGGCATCGGCTCCGCCCCCGGTGATCGCTTTGATCCGCTCTTTCAGATGCTCCCGGGTGTAGTCGACACCGGCCACCGCGCCGCGTTCGGCGCACAGATCCAGCTTCTCCTGGGTGGAGGCCGCCGCCACGACCTTGGCCCCGAGCAGGGTGGCCAGCTCCACGGCGGCCAGCCCCACGCCGCCGGCGGCGCCGAGTACCACCACCCACTGGCCCGGCTGCACCCGGGCGAAGGTGCGCAACGCGTGGTAGGCGGTGCGGTGGGCCACCCCCGAGGCCGCGGCCGACACAAGGTCGATGGCCGGATCCACCGGGAGGAGAGACTCGGCCG
>DATCBL010000130.1:0-7850 GCA_036511875.1 Acidimicrobiales bacterium | reverse complement strand
AGATCGGCCACATCAACGCCCATGGGACGTCGACGCCACTCAACGATCGAGCCGAATCAGATGCCATCGCCAAGGTGTTCGGCGGCAACGCTCCTCCGGTCACCTCCACCAAGGGGATCACCGGCCACGGGCTGGGCGCCTGTGGGGCCATCGAGGCGGTGGCCGTGGTGATGAGCATCCAACACCGGCTCATCCCACCCACCTCCGGGTACGAGCAGCCCGACCCGGACATCCCCCTCGACATCGTCACTGGCACCGCCCGCCCCTGGGATCCGGGCCCGGTGCTGTCCAACTCGTTCGGATTCGGAGGCCACAACGGCTGCCTGGTAATCGGGCCGGCCTGAGGCCCGGGCAACCACCGGGACGATCCTCCGTCTGGCGCTCGGGCGGAGGACGTCACCGGCACTCCCCCTACCGTTGACGGTGCATGGTTGAACAACTGAGCCGGCCCGAGCCGGGTCCCGATCACCGCCACGATGCCGGGTCCCACGCGCCGGGGCGGCCCGACCTGGACATCGGGGCGTTCACCCCGCACGGGCCCTGGACGGTCGAGCCGGACACCATGGCCTGGCGGTTCCCCGGAGCCACTTCGGAGGGCGTCGACTCCCTGCGCGCCGACGCGGCCGACCTGGCCCGCCGACTGGTCCGACCCAGCCACCTTCCGTCGCTGGGCAGGGTGGCCACCGTGGGCCTCCGCCTGGGCTCGGCCCTGCTCGGATGGGCTGGGCACGACCGGGGTACCCCGACCTCGAGGTCGGGCCTCTCCCGGCGCCTGCGACCGGCCTTCGAGCGACTCGGGCCGACCTACATCAAGCTGGGCCAGATCATCTCCTCGGGCGAGGGGATCTTCCCGGAGGAGCTGGTGGAGGAGTTCCGTCTCCTCCGCGACCGGGTGGCGCCCGAACCCTTCGCCACGGTCCGACGCACCATCGAGGAGGACCTGGGCCGTCCCCTGGCCGACGTCTTCATCTCCTTCGACCGTGTGCCCATGGCGTCGGCCTCCATCGCCCAGGTCCACGCCGCCACCCTCCGGACCGGGGAGCGGGTGGTGGTCAAGGTCCAACGCCGGACCGTGGCCTCCCTGGTCCGCCTGGACATCGCCGCCATGTCGTGGATCGCCCCCCAGCTGGTGGGGCGCATCCCGGTGGCCACGCTGACCAACCCGCCCGCCCTGGTGGACCTGTTCGCCGAGACCATCGTGGAGGAGCTGGACTTCCGACTCGAGGCCCAGAACATGCTGGACATCGCGGGGGTGTTCGCCTCCAGCGGCCAACGGACGATCGTAGTTCCGAGGCCCCACCCCGAACTGGTCACCCAGCGGGTACTGGTCATGGAGCACCTCCACGGCTTCGCCTGGGGCAACGCCGCCGGCATGCGAGCGGCCGGGATCGACACCGCCGCGGTGCTCCGGTCCAGCCTGATCGCCTTTCTGGAGGGAGTCCTGCTCCACGGGGTGTTCCATGGCGACCTGCACGGAGGGAACCTGCTGGTCCAGGCGGACGGGACCGTGGCCCTGCTGGACTTCGGGATCACCGGCCGGCTCGACGAGCGCCAGCGCCTGGCCTTCCTCCGGCTCCAGATGGGGGCCACCACCAACAACCTGGCCGTGCAGGTGGAGGCCCTGCGGGATCTCGGCGCCCTCCCGGCCGACTCCGACGTGGAAGCCGTCATCCGCGATCTGGGTCTGGACCGGCCACCGGTCGATCCGACCACACTCACCGCCGACGAGATGGTGGCCGAGCTCCGCGACGTGACCAAGGCCCTCCTGGCCTACGGCGCCCGCATGCCCAAGGAGCTGATGCTCTTCGTGAAGGACATCCTGTTCCTCAACGGGGCCATGGCCACCATGGCCCCCGACGTGGACATCCTGGGAGAGATCCTGGCGGTGGTGACGTACTTCACCGAACAGCACGGCGAGCAGATCGCCCGCGACGTGGGGATGGAGCTGCTGGAGACCCCGATCGACCTCGACGGGTACCGGGCGGCCATGGGATTCCCCGAGGAGACCGACCCGATCACCTTCCACGACCTGCAGGAACGGCGGGAGCTCATCCGACGGCGGCTGCAGGACCGGACCGAGCGACCCAGCCGCCGCTCCCTGGTCCGGGCCCTCTACCGGCTGGTCCGCCCCGAACGGCACTGAGCCTCGGGGCCCCGGCCCCTCCGATCACCGGGTCCGGGGGGTCAGCCGGGCGCCATCCCGTCCAACGCCCGCCGGAGCGACGACACGAAGGCGGCGGCGGCGTCCGGCCCCCCGCCTTCCAGCAAGCGTCGCACCAGGGCCGAACCGACCACCACGCCGTCGGCCACCTCGCACACCTCCACGGCCTGGGCGGGAGAAGAGACACCGATCCCGACGCACACCGGCAGGTCGGTGGCCTCCCCCACCCGCTGGGCCACCTGGCGGGCCGATTCGGCCAGTTCGGCCTGCTCACCGGTCACTCCCATCCGGCCCACGGCGTAGACGAAGCCGCGGGAGCGCCGGCAGACCGCGGCGATCCGTCCGGCCGGCGTGGACGGAGCCACCAGGAGCACGCTGGCCACCCCGGCGTGATCGGCGGCCCGGGCCCACGGACCGAGTTCCTCGAGGGGCAGGTCGGGGATGATGGCCCCGGCCACTCCCGACTCGGCCATCAGCCCGGCGATGCGGTCGTGGCCGGCCCGGTTGATGAGGTTGTAGTAGGTCATGACCACCACGGGGACCCCGACGTCGATCCGGCTCAGGTCGGCGAGGATGCCGTCGGGGGTGGTGCCGCGCTCCAGGGCCCGGAGCGAGGCTTCCTGGACGGTGGGCCCGTCGATCATCGGATCCGAGAACGGGATCCCCACCTCGATGGCGTCGGCGCCGGCCCCGGCCACCGCCTCCACGGTGAGCAGCCAGTCGGCGTCCATCCCGCCGGTGACGTAGGGCACCAGCAGCTTGTGCCCGGCGTCGCGCCGGGCGGTGAGGGCGGTCTCGAGCCCCCCGGGCACGTACTCGACGGGCGCGGCGGGCGCCGGGCCGCCGGCGGCGGCGGGACGAGCGATCACGGCCGGAGCAGGTCGCGTACCTGCGCCACGTCCTTGTCGCCGCGGCCCGACAGGTTGACCAGCACGGTGGAACCGCTCGGCAGATCGTCGGACCCGGCCCGGGCGATCACCCAGGCGATGGCGTGGGCCGACTCGAGCGCCGGGATGATGCCCTCGGTCCGGGCCAGTCGCCGGAAGGCGTCGAGGACCTCGGCGTCACCGGCCGACTCGTAGCGGGCCCGTCCCACCTCACCGAGGTGGGCGTGCTCGGGTCCGATGCCCGGGTAGTCGAGCCCGGCCGAGATGGAGTGGGCCTCAAGGATCTGGCCCTCCTCGTTCTGCATCAGGGCGCTCTTCATCCCGTGGAGGATCCCCGGGATCCCGGTGGTCATGGCCGCACCTCCGGACGCCTCCACGGCCACCAGGGCCGACGACGTGGCGTCGGCGAACCCGGCGAAGATCCCGGCGGCGTTGGAGCCACCTCCGGCACAGGCCACCACCACATCGGGGTCGGCCCCGTCGAGCAGGGTGCGGCACTGCTCCCGGGCCTCGTCACCGATGACCCTCTGGAACTCGCGCACCATCCACGGGTAGGGGTGGGGGCCCATCACCGATCCCAGGCAGTAGTGGGTGTCCCCCAACGAGGCCACCCAGTCCCGGAGGGCCTCGTTGACCGCGTCCTTCAGCGTGCGACTGCCGATGGTGACCGTGCGGACCTCGGCCCCCAACAGCTCCATCCGGAACACGTTGAGCTCCTGTCGATGGGTGTCCACCTCGCCCATGTAGACGAGGCACTCCATGCCGAACAGCGCGGCGGCGGTGGCAGTGGCCACGCCGTGCTGACCGGCCCCGGTCTCGGCGATCAGCCGGCCCTTCCCCATCCGCCGGGCCAACAGGCCCTGGCCCACGACGTTGTTGAGCTTGTGGGAGCCGGTGTGGGCCAGGTCCTCGCGCTTCAGCAGCACCCTGACCCCGAGCTCGTCGGAGAGGCGGTCGCACTCGGTCACCGGGGTCGGCCGGCCCCCGTAGTGGGAGAGGACGTGATCGAACTCGGCGTGGAAGGACGGGTCGGCCCAGGCCGACCGGAAGGCCCCCTCCAGCTCCATGCAGGCCGGGATCAGCGACTCGGGGACGAACCTCCCCCCGAACTGTCCGAAGCGGCCGCTCGGCCCGGGGTCGCCCATGATCGGAGCGGCGAGTCCGGCCTCGTCCCCGCCCCGCTGGAGCTGTTCGGTCATTCCTCGTCCTGCCAGTCGAAGAGCCCGGGGGCACCGTCGGCCGGCCCGGCGTCGCCCGCCCCCGCGCCGGAGTACGTGCTGGCCGCCACCCCGCCCTCCGTCACCACCACCGAGCGGGCCGCGGCGTGGGCGGCGGCGATGAACTCGCGGAGCTTGACCGGGTCCTTGACCCCCGGGGACGCCTCCACCCCACTAGCCACGTCGACCCCCCACGGATGGAGGTGCTCGATGGCCGCCCCGACGTTGTCGGGCCGCAACCCACCCGACACGATCAATCGGGTGGGGTCCACCACGCCCTCGGCCAGCCGCCAGTCGAAGAGCTCGCCAGCGCCGGGGTTGGCCCCGTCGATCAGCAGGGTCTGGGCTCCGTACTCCCGGAAGCGGTCGATGTTCCGGTGACCGGCCGGGAACGCCTTGATGGTCCATCCGGTCCGGGCCCGGATCCACTGGGTGTCCTCGATGGACTCCATGCCGTGCAGCTGCACGGCGCCCAGGCCGATCTGGTTGGCGATGTCGACCACCCGCTGACGGGCCTCGTCCCGGAACACCCCGACGGTGACGGTCTCGTGGGGGAGCCGCTTGACGATGTCGGCCACCGCGGCCGGGGCCATCTGGCGCGGTGATGGGGCGAAGATGAAGCCCACCGCGGTCGCCCCCATCCCCACGGCCAGCAGGGCGTCGGCCTCGGAGGTGACCCCGCAGATCTTCACGAACAGCCCCTCGGTGTCCTCCCGGGTGCCGGCGCCGCCCGACTGGTCGGGCGGGCTCACGTTCCCGCCCCGAGCAGGTCGGCCACTGCGCCGCGGCGGTCCCCGGAGCGGACCAGGCGCTCCCCCACCAGGACGGCCTGGTAGCCGGCCTCGGCCAGTCGGCGGACGTCGGCCGGTCCCTCGATGCCGGACTCGGCCACCGCGGTCACGTGGGCCGGCATCAGATCTCCCATCCGCAGGGCGCGTCGGTGGTCGACCTCGAAGGTGTGGAGGTCCCGTTGGTTCACCCCGATGACCTCGGCCCCGAGGTCGACCGCCCGCTGCAACTCGATCTCGTCGTGCACCTCGACCAGGGCGGTCAATGAGCAACGACCGGAGAGGGCGAGGAAGGAGGCCAGCTCCTCGTCGCTGAGGGCGGCCACGATGAGCAGCACTGCGTCGGCGCCCATCAGCCGGGCGTCGCACACGTCGAGCGGGCTGACCGTGAAGTCCTTCCGCAGGACCGGGAGCGCACAGGCGCCCCGGGCCCTGGCGAGATCGTCGGCGCTGCCCCCGAAGAACTCGCCGTCGGTGAGCACCGAGAGACAGGCCGCTCCCCCGGCCTCGTACTCCTTGGCCACGGACGCCGGGTCCAGCGTGGGGTCGAGGTCGCCCTTGGAGGGCGAACGGCGCTTGATCTCGGAGATCACGGCGATGCCCTGGCCGGTGGCGGCCTCGGCGATGGCCCGTCGGAACGGGCGCACGGCGCCGGTCCGACCCACCTGCTCGAGCACTTCGTCGAGGTGGCGCCGGTCGTCGGCCACCGCGGCCCGATGGGCGGCGACGATGGTGTCGAGATAGGCCGGCATGGCCTTGCGATCCTACCAACGATCGGGATCGGCCCGGCCGTTCCGGTCCGACGCTCGGTGGTCGTTCGGGCTGGTCGGGGCTACGGATCTCGGGTGCCGTGGGGCGCCACCGGGCCGGGCGGCCGGGCCGAAGGCCCCCGGGGACCGGTCCCGGGAGGATCGATCACACTTCCCTAACCATGACGGGCGACCATGGCGTGCCGGTGGCAGTCTGGAGGACGTGGTGGGCACGGAGGACACAGTGGTCGTGATCGAGGACGACCATCACATCTCGGACCTGGTGGCCATGTACCTCCGGCGGGACGGGTTCCGAGTCCTCCAGTTCGACAACGGCGAGGCCGGCTTGGCCGTGGTCGAGCGAGAGCGACCGAAGCTGGTCATCGTGGACATCGGCCTGCCCGGCGAGCTCGACGGGTTCGACGTCTGCCGTCGGCTGCGCACCGAGCACCCCGGAGGTGGCCAGGGTTCCGGCGAGAGCCGCAGTGGGACGGTCGGCGTCCCGGTGCTCATCCTCAGTGCCCGGGACGACGAGGTCGACCGCGTCCTCGGGCTCGAGCTCGGGGCCGACGACTACGTGACCAAGCCGTTCTCGGCCCGGGAGCTGGTCGCCCGGGTCCACGCCATCCTCCGCCGCACCGGGGCGACCCCCACCGTCGGCGGGCCGATCGTGGTGGCCCTCGGGCCCATCGAGGTGGACACCGGACGGCGGGAGGTGCGCCAGGCCGGCGTGGTGGTCCCCATGGCCACCCGGGAGTTCGACCTCTTGGCCTTCCTAGCCGGCAACCTCGGGCTGGCCCTGTCGCGGCGTCAGCTGCTCAACGGGGTGTGGGGTGACGACTGGTACGGCGACGAGCGGACCGTCGACGTCCACGTGCGCCAGCTGCGCAAGAAGTTGGGTGAGGAGCTACCCCTGGCCACGGTCTGGGGAGTCGGCTACCGACTGGGATGAGACGCCGCCTCACCGTAGCCATCCTCCTGCTCATCGCCGTCACCCTGGTCGTGACCACGATCGGCAGCTACTTCTTCATCCGCCGGGCCGCGGTCTCCACCACCCAGCAGGAGCTGGCCGGCCAGGCCCGGGCCATCTCCACCACGTTCTCCGACAGCAACGTCAGCAAGTTGACCTTCCGGCGGGAGCTCAATGTCATCGCCAAGGCCGGGGCCTTCGAAGGCGTGGGCTTCATCCGGCTCGAGCCGGCGGGCACCTACCGGGGCACCATGCCCGCCGGGATCACCATCGGGGAGCTGGATGTCCCCGCTCTGCGGGCCGGCCATCAGGTCACCGGGCACACCGGCGCCCTGTTGGCCTACTCCGCGGTGCCCACCCCGACCACGGTGGTCACCGGGTTCGTGCCCATCCTGGTGATCACCCGACAGATCCCCAACCCGGCCAACGGCCTGCGCTACTTCCTCCTGGTCGGCGTGGTGGCGCTGGCCGTGGCCGCCCTGGTGGCGGCCGCCCTGGGCCGGCGGTTCACCCGGTCGCTGGTGGCCGCGGTGGCCACCACCCGCCGCATCGCCTCGGGCGATCTCGATGCCACCATGGCGGTCGGGCGCCGCGAGGACCCGGAGTTCGCCCAGCTGGCCGAGTCCATCAATGCCATGGGGGCCAACCTGGTGCGGGCCCGCGACCAGGAGCGGCAGTTCCTCCTGTCCGTCTCCCATGAGCTGCGGACCCCCCTGACCTCGATCCGGGGCTACGCCGACGCGGTGATCGACGGCACGGCCGACGATCCGGTGGCGGCGGCCACGGTCATCAGCACCGAGTCGCGGCGACTCGAGCGCCTGGTGCAGGACCTCTTGGACCTGGCCCGCCTGGACGCCGACCGCTTCTCCCTGGAGCTGCAGCGGGTCGACGTCGCCGCGGTGACCGGTCAGGTGGTGGAGAGCTTCCGACCCCGGGCCGAGGAGCTCGGGCTCGAACTGGACACCGCCCCGGGCTCGGACCGGCCCCTGTGGGTGGAGGCCGATGCCGACCGACTGGCCCAGGTCCTGGCCAACCTGGTGGAGAACGCCGCTTCCTTCGCCCACCGGACCATCACGGT
>DATCBL010000129.1:0-3708 GCA_036511875.1 Acidimicrobiales bacterium | reverse complement strand
AGCTGGGGTTCTACGCCAACGAGGTCGGGATCCCGGCCCTGGACGTGATTCGGTGGGCCACCAAGCACGGGGCGCAGCTGATGGGTCGGGAACACGAGCTCGGCACGGTCTCGACCGGGAAGCTGGCCGACCTGGTCGTGGTCGACGGCGATCCCGTCGCCGATCTCACCCTCCTGGTCGATCGGGCCAAGCTGTTGGCTGTCGTCCAAGGCGGTACGGTGGTCCGCGACCGGCTGCCCGATCGGTTCCCGGCCTGACTCCCGGGCCGGCCGCCGGCGTCGGTCGAGGGGGGTACACCCTATTTCCTCGCCGAATCCGTCGTTCCCGGCTCGGATCCGGGCGGGGCCCCGTAACGTGAGGAGATCGACAGCGACGGGGCAGACGGGCGGGGCCCGACCGGGGGATCTGCCGCGGGCGGGGAGGGCGCCGGCCGGTCGGGCTACCAGGACCAGCGGGTGGCGCGGGGCATCCGCACCCGCTCGAGCATCATCGAGGCCATGATCGACCTGATCGTGGAGGGCCACGCTGAACCGACCTCCCGCCAGGTGGCCGACCGGGCCGGGGTCTCGGTCCGGCTGGTGTTCCACCACTTCGGCGACCTGCATCGGCTCTTCACCAGCGCCGCCGCCCATCAGGCCACCCGGTCCCTGGGGCTCATCGGCATCCTCCCGCCCCACGGCCCGGTGGAGACGCGGATCCTGCTCATCTGCCGGCAGCGTCGCCAGCTCTTCGAGGCCAACGCCCCCCTGCTCCGAGCGTCCTACGCCAGGTCGCCCGGGTCGACCGCCCTCACCGACTCCCTGGCCGGCCACCGGACCCTCCTGCGTCGCCAGTTGGAGGCGACCCTGGCCCCGGAGATCGACGCCCGAGGGGCCCAGGCCCCGGTAGTGCTGGATGCGCTCGACGTGGCCGCGGGCTGGCACACCTGGAGCGCCCTGCGATTCGACGCCGGTCACTCGGCCGCCTCGGCCGAGCAGGTCATGGTGTTCTCGGTCAGCCGGCTCCTGCTGTGACGCCGGGCTGACCGACGGCCTCGATCAGTCCGGGGCCGACGGCGGCGACTCGTTGAACCGGGCCAGGACCGGGCCGGTGGCACCCCAGGTGATCCGGGTCATCGAGCCGGTGGCCAGGTACAGGCGCCACGCCCCCTCGTCCCCGAGACCGAGCGCCCAGCAGGTGGCGGCCTTGATGGGCGATACGTGACTGACCACCACCACGGAGCTGGCTCCCCGGGCGCCGGCTCCGTCGGCGGCGAACAGCTCCTCGCAAGCCATCCGAACCCGGTCCCCCGCCTCGCGCAGCGTCTCGCCCCCCGGGGGCCTGAAGTCCGGATCCGAGCGCCAGCGGACCCAGACCTCGTCGGGCACCGCCCCGAGGGGTCGGCCGTCGAACTCGCCGTAGTCGACCTCGATCCACCGCTCGTCGACCTCGACCGGCAGACCCGTGCCCAGGGCCTCGGCGGTGTCGAGGGCCCGCCGCAGCGGGCTGGAGATGAGCCGGGTGGCCGACCCGACGAGCGGACCGACCGCCCGCGCCTGGTCCCGGCCCCGGTCGGTCAACGGGGCATCGATCCGACCGAGGAGAAGGCCGTCGGCATTGCCGGTGGACTCGCCGTGCCGAACCAGGATCAGCATGGAAGGGCGCCGGGCTCGGTCACCGGCTCAATGGACCAGGATGCGATCGCACTGGGTGCAGGTGGCGAACTCCTCGGGAGGCAGGTGACGAATGCGCTCCACCTCCACCGACGGCAGCGTCAGGTGGCACCCGTCGCACCGGTCCCCGACCAACCGGGCCGCGCCGACTCCTCCGAGCCGGGACCGGAGCACCTCGTAGCGCCGGGAGAGCTCCTCGGGGAGGGCGCTGGCCAACTCCTTCCGCTGGACCTCCTCGGCGTTGATGGACGCCTCCAAGTCGGCCTCGGCCTCGGCGATGGCGGTGGTCAGGCGATCCGCCTCCACCGACAGCGACGCCAGCTCGGCCCGGAGCCCGCCCAAAAGGGAGTCCAGGGGCTCCTGTTCCTCAAGGAGGACCAGCTCGTCCTCCTCGAGATGGGACTGGCGGTCGGACAGCTGGTTGACCTCGTGGTCCATGGCCTGGAGGTCCCGCGAGGCCGAGATGGTGCCGGACTGCATCCGCTGCTCGATCTCGTGGCGGCGCTTGGCCGTGGCCGCGATGTGATCCTCCAGCTTCCGTTGCCGTCCGGCCAGCTCGTCCACCTGGGCCTGCACGTCTCGCGCCGTCCGGTCCAGGCGGGTCCGTCGCTCGGCCAGCTCGGCCAGAGCCGCCCGCTCGGGCAGCGTGTCCCGCCGATGCCGCAACTGGTCGAGGGTGGTGTCGTGCCCCTGCACCTCGATCAGCAGCTCGAACGGTTCGGCCATCACGGACCCTCTCCCTCGTGGACCTGGCGCCCGGCGTCCCCGGTCGAGGCCCGGGCCAGCCTACGGGCTGAGATGAGGCCACCGGTCAGGGCGTCATCGGCGATCTCGAGCGCCGCCTCCCAGGTGAACCAGGCCACCTCCTGGCTCTCCCCCGGCCCGGGGGCCGGTGGGAGGTCGGGGGCCCACAGCAGATAGCGCAGATCCAGGTGGACGTGATGGCGGGAGGCGGTGTGGACGTCGAGGTGGGCCAGGATCGGGCCGGACGGCGGGTGGGTCACCGCCAGTCCCGTCTCCTCCACGCACTCCCGCCGGGCGGCCTCGGGCGGCAGCTCCCCGGCCTCGACGTGGCCACCGGGCTGCAGCCATCGGAACAGCCGACGGTGTCGAAGCAGGACGACCCCCCGACGGCCGACCACCAGGCCGGAGGCGGTGACATGGGTCAGGTCAGCGGACTGGTCCAGGGGTCGGTCCAGTCGCTCCACCTCGGCCAGGATGATGGATCGGGACAGCGACTCACGCTCGTCGGCCGCCCGGTGGGCCCGGACCGCCGCCACCACGGTGGCCGCCCTGGTGTCGGCTCGGGGCCCGGCCAAGCCCGGAGCCGCCGGGGCGCGGACTCCCCGGTCGGGCACGGTCATCGTGCCGCCGGGCCGGCCAGGGCCGGCCCGGTCCGAGCGAAGTGGGCCTCAGGCAGACTTGCGACGTTGACGGTGGATGCGGCGCCGCTCCCGCTCCGTGGTGCCGCCCCAGACCCCTTCGCGCTCACGATTGGCGAGCGCGTGCTCGAGGCACGACTCTCGCACGGCGCACTGATCGCAGATGGCCTTGGCCTCACCGGACTCCTCGTCGGAGATCGGGTAGAACACATCAGGATCGATGCCCCGGCAGGCTGCGTGCTTGCGCCAGGTGGCACTCATGAAAACGTCACTTCCTAAGATTGCGGTTGGGTTCACTGATTCCTTCGCCCGGCAGAACATCCGGTGACCTGGGGAAATGCGGCCTCCCGGCGAAAACAGGCGGAAGTGACAGTATGGCTCAGGCGAGGCCGTGGTGTCCACAGCCAGGTCGCTCATCTGTGCCCTCGACGACGGTCGGGCCCTTTGGGGAGGTCGGCGATTGAACCGAGGCCGGGCCGTGGTCCCAGCTGTCTAGGATCACCCGACATGACCACCGCCCCCCTCCAAGGCCAGACCATCGTCGTGACCGGCGTCACCGGGCAGGTGGCGGAGCCGGTGGCCAGGGCCCTGGCCGGCCAGAACCAGGTGATCGGCGCGGCCCGGTTCAAGGACGAGGCGGCCCGGGCCCGGCTCGAGGACGCCGGCGTCCGGTG
>DATCBL010000128.1:0-8554 GCA_036511875.1 Acidimicrobiales bacterium | reverse complement strand
ACGGCGTGGCGCCGGGGGCGGTGCGACCCTCCACCAGGTGGTCCGGGAGCGTGATGCCGGCCCGCAGGGCTGGGTCGGCCACCGGATCCAGCCGGACCGTCCGCAGCGGTATCTCGCCGGCCCACACGTCGAGGGCGCCGTCGGGCCCGGCACCGTCGTCGGGGGGACCGGCACTGACCTTGACCGACGCCTCGTCGAGGGACAGGCGGAGCACCGTGGTGGCGGCCAGCTCCTTCATCGAGGGGGAGCGGGCGTACTCCCACTGGCCCGGGGCCACGTGGTCGCTGATGATCCGCAGCCCGGCCAGCTTCTCCTCGTCGGCGAGGACCTCGGGGAGGCCGTAGACCATGGCGCAGCGGTAGTTGACCGAGTGGTTGAAGACCGATCGGGCCAGCACCACCCCGTCCACCAGGGTCACCGTCACGCACACCGGGGCCGGTGCCTTGGCCGCCCGCAGGCTGCGGCTGGCCACCGAGCCGTGCAGGTAGAGACGGTCCCCGGCCCGCCCGTAGCTGGTGGGCACCACCATCGGGCCGTCGGCCACCACCAGACCGAGGTGACAGACGAATCCGGCGTCGAGCACGGCGTGGAGGTCCTCTTTCCGGTACGAGCCCTGATCGGCCAGGCGCCGCAGCCGGGTCCGGTCGCTCGGCGGGCTCCCGGAGGGGCCCGGGCCGTCGGGCGCGCTCCGACCGAGGGGACGGGGATCGGGCATGGGGCGATTCTGGCACGGCCGGCCCCTGTCGGCCGCCGCACAGCCATGGGATCATGACCCCATGAAACGGATCGGAACCTCCCTCGACGGCCAGGCGGCCCGGACCGCGCCGGTGTTCGACCCGGCGACCGGGGAGGTCACCGGGACGGTGGTGCTGGCCTCGGCGCCGGACGTGGACCACGCCGTGGTCCGGTCGCGAGCCGCCTTCGCCGGATGGCGGGACACCTCGCTCACCGCCCGGACCCGGATCCTCTTCGCCTTCCACCACCTGGCCGACCGCCACCGCGACGACCTGGCCCGCCTGATCACCGACGAGCACGGCAAGGTGCTGGAGGACGCCCGGGGAGAGGTGGCCCGGGGCATCGAGGTCATCGAGTTCGCCTGTGGCATCCCCCACCTGGTCAAGGGGGAGTTCTCCGAGGAGGTCTCCAACGGGGTCGACGCCTCCTCGGCCCGACAGCCGCTCGGTGTGGTGGTGGGCATCACTCCGTTCAACTTCCCGGTGATGGTCCCCATGTGGATGTACCCGGTGGCCATCGCCTGCGGGAACACCTTCATCCTCAAGCCCTCGGAGCGGGACCCCTCGCCGTCGTCGCTCGTCGCCGACCTGTGGCGGGATGCCGGTCTGCCCGACGACGTCTTCACCGTGGTCCACGGCGACTCCGTGGCCGTGGACGCGCTGCTCGACCACCCCGGGGTGGCCGCGGTGTCCTTCGTGGGCTCCACGCCGGTGGCCCGCCACGTGTTCGAGCGGGCCACCGCGGCCGGCAAGCGCTGCCAGGCGCTCGGGGGGGCGAAGAACCACGCCGTGGTCCTCCCCGACGCCGACCTCCCCGCCACCGCCGACGCCCTGACCGCGGCCGGGTACGGGTCGGCCGGCGAGCGCTGCATGGCCATCTCGGCGGTGGTGGCGGTCGGGGACGCCGACCCGCTGGTCCGGGCCCTGTCGGAGCGGGCCGCCGCCCTGACTACCGGGCCGGGCACCGACCCGGGCTCGGAGATGGGCCCGCTGATCACCGCGGCCCACCGTGACCGGGTGGCCGGGTACGTGGCCTCGGCCGAGTCCGAGGGGGCCGACGTCGTCCTCGACGGTCGGGAGGTGAAGGTGCCCGGGGGCGAGGAGGGGTTCTTCGTGGGCCCTACCCTGGTGGACCACGTCACCCCGTCCATGCAGGTGTACCGGGACGAGATCTTCGGGCCGGTGCTCTCGGTGCTGCGGGTGGGCTCGCTGGACGAGGCCATCGCCCTGGTCAATGCCAATCCCTACGGGAACGGCACCGCCATCTTCACCCGCGACGGCCACGCCGCCCGGCGCTTCCGCCGAGACGTGCAGGTGGGCATGGTCGGGGTCAACGTGGCCATCCCGGTGCCCATGGCCTACTACTCCTTCGGCGGGTGGAAGGAGTCCCTGTTCGGCGACGCCCACGTCCACGGCATGGAGGGGGTCCGGTTCAACACCCGGCTCAAGTCGGTGACCACCCGCTGGCCCGATCCCCCCGACCCGGGGTCGGAGCGCCCCGCCGGCCCGATCGACCTCCACTTCCCCTCCGGGGACGACCGCTGAGCCGGGCCGCACCACCCACCACCCAGGCTCCCCATCCATCCATCGGCTCTTGGGCCCGGCCCGAGCCACGAGCAGCGAGGACCACCCCATGCACATCGACAACGACGGCATCGAGATCCACTTCGAGGTCTTTGGTGAGGGGCGCCCGGTGGTGCTCCTCCACGGCTTCCCCGACTCAGGCCGGCTCTGGCGCGGTCAGACCGAGGCCCTGGCCCAGGCGGGGTTCCGGGTCGTCGTGCCCGACCTCCGCGGCTACGGGGCCTCCGGCAAGCCCACCGACGTGGAGGCCTACTCCTTCCTCCTCCTGGCCGGCGACGTCCTGGCCATCCTCGACCACCTGGGCATCGAGCGGGCCCACGTGGTCGGTCACGACTGGGGGTCGGCCCTGGCCTGGATCATGGGCTCCCTGGTCCCCGACCGGGTCGACCATCTGGTCACCCTCTCGGTGGGTCACCCGCTGTCCTTCCGGTCGGCCGGCTTCCCCCAGATGGAGAAGTCCTGGTACATGCTGCTCTTCCAATTCGAGGGCATCGCCGAGCGCTGGCTGTCCGACAACTCGTGGGACAACCTCCGTCGCTGGACGCTCCATCCCGACGTCGACGCGGTGGTCGACGACCTCGAGCGGGACGGCTCGTTGACCCCGGGCCTCAACTGGTACCGGGCCAACGTCCCGCCCCAGGCGCTGGTGGACCCGCCTCTCGAGCTGCCGGCGGTCCAGGCGCCCACCATGGGCATCTGGAGCACGGGGGACTTCGCCCTGACCGAGGAGCAGATGACCGGCTCGGCGGCCCATGTCTCGGGCCCCTGGCGGTACGAGCGGCTGGAGGGCCCGGGGCACTGGATGGCCCTGGAGGCTCCCGACGAGGTCAATCGGCTGCTGATCGACTTCCTCCCCGCCTAGCCGCCGGACGGCGTCGGGCCGGCCCGCGGACCGGGCCGACCCGACCGGGGGACCGGGCCGACCCGGCCGGGGAGAGGGGGGCCGGTAGCCTTGCCCGGGTGCGCGCCCCCACCCTCGCTGGAGCGAGGTCCCGGTTTGTCGATGTCGACGGTCCGGCCCACTTCCTCGACATGGGAGGGCCGGCCGACGGTCCGCTGATCGTCGCCCTCCACGGGCTGGGCGGGTCCCATCTCAACTGGACCGCGGTCGGTCCCGAGCTGAGCCGGCACGCCCGGGTGGTGGCCCTGGACCTGGTGGGGCACGGGCTGACCCCGAGCGGCTCCCGCACCGCCGATCTGGAGGGTCACCGCCGGCTGGTCAGCGGCTTCCTCCGGGCCCTCGGGGCCGCGGCGGCGACGCCCGGCGGCCGCCCGGCCATCTTGATGGGCAACTCCATGGGAGGCCTGGTCGCCGCGTTGCAGGCCGGCGAGGAGCCGGACACGGTGGCCGGCCTGGTCCTGGTCGACCCGGCCCTCCCCACCTCGCGCCTGGGCCTGGTCCATCCCCGGGTGGTGGCCAACTTCCTCCTCTGCGCCCTCCCCGCCGTCGGCGAGCAGTACCTCACCCAGCGCCGGCGCCTCACCACGGCCGAGCAGAGCGTGCGCCGGGTGCTCGGGCTGTGCTGTGTCGACCCGTCCCGGGTGCCCGAGGACGTGGTGGCGGCGCACATCGAGCTGACCGGCCGGATGGACCGGGCCCGGGCCGACGCCGCCTATCTCCGGTCGGCCCGCTCCCTGTCCCTGCTGATGGCCCGCCCGGCCGGGCCCCTGGCTCGGTTGGCGGGCGTGGCCCGGCCCACCCTCATGCTCCAGGGGGCCCGGGACGTGCTGGTCCCGCTGGCGTCGGCCCGGCGGATGGGCGCCGCCCATCCCGGCTGGCGCCTGGAGATCGCCCCCGACGTCGGCCACGTCCCGATGCTCGAGGCTCCGGCTTGGACGGCCCGGGTGATTCGCCGGTGGCTGGGGGCCGAGGGGGCCGGCGCGGCCCGGGCGGCCGCCAACGGTGGCCTCTAACCCGACGGAGGGACCGCTCAGTTGACCTGCCGGTCCCGGCCCTCCCAGTAGGGGGCCCGCAGCCGGAACTTCTGCAGCTTCCCGGTGGCGGTGCGGGGCAGCTCGACCCGCAGCTCCACCCGCTTGGGGCACTTGTACCCGGCCAGCGCCGTCCGGCAGTGGGCGATGACCCCCTCCTCGGTGAGCTCGGCGCCGTCGGCCGGCACCACCAGGGCGATGACCATCTCACCCCAGCGCTCGTCGGGGACCCCGATCACCGCCACCTCGGACACGCCGGCCAGCGAGAAGATGGCGTCCTCCACCTCGATGGACGAGACGTTCTCGCCGCCGGTGATGATCACGTCCTTCTTCCGGTCGAGGATGCTCAGGTGCCCCTCGTCGTCGATGAGCCCGCCGTCCCCGGTGTGGAACCACCCGCCCGCCAGTGCCGCCGCCGTCTCCTCGGGCTGGTTCCAGTATCCCTCCATGACGGTGTTGCTCCGCGCCAGTACCTCCCCGCTGGCGTCGACGCGGACCGAGGTGCCGACAGCCGGCGCCCCGGCCCGCATCAGCTTGCGGGCCCGGTGGCCGGTCGGGTGGTCGTCCCACTCCGAGCGGTGCCGGTTGATGGTCAGCAGCGGCGACGTCTCGGTCAGCCCGTAGATCTGGTTGAACTCCCAGCCGAGCTCGGTCTCGACCCGCTCGATGGTCCGGCTCGGGGGTGGGGCGCCGGCCACGACGATGCGGGTCCGGCCCGCGCCCGGCACCGGTCCCTCCCAGTCCGCCGCGGCGTCGAGCACCGCGTTGACCACCGCCGGCGCCGCGCAGAGCAGGCTCACCCGGTGGCCCTCCACCCTCCGCAGGATCTCGGTGCCGTCCACCTTGCGCAGGGCCACCTGGGGGCAGCCCACCGCGGTGGTGGCCCAGGGCATGCCCCACCCGTTGGCGTGGAACATGGGCAGGGTGTGCAGGTAGACGTCGCGGTCGGACAGCTGCATGTGCCACCCGAAGAGCGAGGCGTTGACCCAGCAGTTGCGGTGGGTCAGCTGCACGCCCTTGGGCCGGGCCGTGGTCCCCGAGGTGTAGTTGATGGTGGCGGTGGCGTTCTCGTCGGCCTCCCACTCGAGGGGCCGGTCGGCGGCCTCGTCGCCGCCCCCCGGGGCCAGGGGGAAGAGGAGGTCGTCGGTCTCGGGACCGAGGACGAACCGGTGACCCACGTCGATGCCGGCCAGGTCGGCCTCGATCTCCGGGTCGAGGAGGAGCACCGAGGCGCCGGAGTGCCCGACGATGTACTCGATCTCGGCCGGCGCCAGGCGGAAGTTGATGGGCACCAGGATGCGGCCCCATCCGCACACCCCGTAGAACGAGGTCAGCAGGCGGGAGGAGTTGTGGGACACGATGGCCACCCGTTCCCCCCGGCCGATGCCCAGCCGGTCGAGGCCCACCGCCTGGGCCCGGGCCCGGCCGGCCAGTCCGGCGAAGGTCAGCGGCGCCCAGGGCCCGGCCGGCTGATCGGGCTCGTCGACCAGGCCCACCCGCCCGGGGTAGGCCACCTCGGCGCGGTCCAGGAAGTCTCGGACGTTGAACTGAACGATCATGGGTCCCCCGTTCGGCCCGGGCCGACCGGGTGCCGGTCGCTGGGCCCCAATTGAATCAAATCACCGGCCGGCGCGCCGGGGCCGTCCGGTCCCCGGCTGGATAGTCTGCGGGCCATGCCCACGCCCCGCATCGCCGTCGGTCCCGTCGCCTCGTCGTTCGCCACCGACGCCGTCACCGCCGGGGGCGGGACGGTCGTCGACATCGGGGACGGACCGGACGCCCTGGTCTGGCTGGACCCGATCGGGGTGCAGCCCCTGGCCGACCAGATCGCCGCCACGCCGACCCTCCGTTGGGTGCAGCTGCCGTTCGCCGGGGTGGAGCGGGTCCTGGCCTTCGGCCTGCTCGATCACGACCACCTGTGGACCTGTGCCAAGGGCTCCTATGCCGAGCCGGTGGCCGAGCACGCCCTGGCCCTGTCCCTGGCCGGCCTCCGGCACCTGCCCACCCGGATCACCGCCCGCTCCTGGGGCGTCCCGGCCGGCACCAGCCTCTACGACCAGAAGGTGACCATCCTGGGCGGCGGAGGCATCACGTCGGCGCTGCTCGAGCAGCTGGCCCCCTTCCGGGTGGAGGCCACCGTGGTCCGGCGCAAGCCCGATCCGCTCCCGGGGGCCACCCGGACCGTGCCGGTCACCGCCCTCGGGGACGTGCTCCCCGGTGCCCTGGTGGTCTACCTGGCCCTGGCCCTCACCCCCGAGACCACCGGGATCATCGGGGTCCCCGAGCTCGAGCTGATGGACGAGACGGCCTGGCTGGTGAACGTGGCCCGGGGCCCGCACGTCGGCACCGACGCCCTGGTCGCCGCGCTCACCTCCGGATCGATCGCCGGGGCGGCGCTCGACGTCACCGATCCGGAGCCCCTGCCCGACGGCCATCCGCTGTGGGACGTCCCCAACTGCATCATCACGCCCCACACTGCCGACACCATCGAGATGGTCATGCCCCTGCTGGCCGAGCGGATCCGGACCAACGTGGCCCGCTTCGGCGCCGGCGAGCAGCTGGTCGGCGTGGTGGATCCCGACGCCGGCTACTGAGGGTCCCCGGGTGGTCGGTGTTCCTGGTCAGGGCGCTGTCACACCCATGGTCGATGATGCCGTGGACAGGGAAACCGACATTGGACTGCCCACAGGAGGCCCCGACATGCCGTCGACCACCGTTCCCGTTCCGCTCCCCGGCGTGAGGTCGGGCCCTCGGGGCCGGGCGCCCGAGGCGTTCACCATCGACTGCGCCGACTGCAGGCACCAGCACACCTCGGTGTGCGACGACTGTGTCGTCTCGTTCATCGTCGGTCGTCAGCCCGACGACGCCATCGTCGTCGACGTCGACGAGGCCCGGGCGGTGCGCCTGCTGGAGCAGGCCGGGCTGGTCCCCGGGGTCCGCCATACCCGGGAGGTCGGCTGACCCACCCCGGCGATTCCGGTCCCGGCCCGGTGCCGTGCGACCATGGGGCGTGCCCCGAGCCGCGGTCTCCGAACCCCCCCCGCCGGACGGGCCCGTGGAGGGAGCCGGCCTGACCGACGCCGTGGTGGGCCTGGGCCGGGCCGCCGGGCTGGCCGTGGTGGGGGTGACCACGGCCGAGACCTTCGCCGAGACCCGCCGCCACCTCTTCGAGCGGAGGGACCGCGGCCTCGACGGGGGCATGCAGTTCACCTACCGCAATCCCGACCGGTCGACCGACCCGAGCCGCATCCTCCCCGGCGCCCGGTCGCTGGTGGTCGGGGCCTGGAGCTACCGCCGGGCCGAGCCCGATCCCACCGCCGACCCGTCGTCCCCGGACCGGGACTCCCGCCCCCGGGGGACCGTGGCCCGCTACGCCCGGGCGGACCACTACGCCTCGCTCCGAACCGCCCTCGCCCCGGTGGCCCAGCACCTCCGGGGCGAGGGGTGGCGGGCCACGGTCGTCTGCGACGACAACGCCCTGGTCGACCGGGCCGCCGCCCACCGGGCCGGGATCGGCTGGTTCGGGAAGAACTCCCTCCTGCTCCTCCCGGGGGCGGGCTCCTGGTTCGTGCTGGGCTCGGTGGTCACCGATGCGCCGATGCGCCCCACCACCGGCGGCCGTGCCCCGGCCGCCCACGCCGAGGGGTGCGGGAGCTGTGCCCGGTGTCTCGGCGCCTGCCCGACCGGCGCCCTGGTCGCCCCCGGGGTGCTCGACGCCCGTCGCTGTTTGGCCTGGCTGGTGCAGGCCCCTGGCCCCTTCCCCCTGGAGTACCGAGCCGCCCTCGGGGACCGCATCTACGGGTGCGACGACTGCCAGCAGGTCTGTCCCATCAACAAAGTGGCCGACCGCCGGAGCCCGCCGCCCCCCGACGACGGGTCCCGGCTCGACCTGCTCGACCTGCTCGAGGCCACCGACGAGGAGCTGCTGGCGGCCCACGGCCGTTGGTACATCCCCGACCGCCAGCCGCGCTACCTGAGGAGGAATGCCCTCGTGGCCCTGGGCAACGTGGGGAACGGCCGCCACCCGGGCACGGCGCGGGCCGTGTCACGGTGGTTGCGGGCCGACGACCCAATGCTCCGCGAGCACGCCCGATGGGCCGCCCATCGCCTCGGCCGGGACGATCTGACGGCGAGCCTGTGACCCACCTGCTGGTCACCAACGACTTCCCGCCCAAGGTGGGGGGGATCCAGGCCTACCTGTGGGAGCTCTGGTCCCGTCTGGACCCCGACGCCTTCGTGGTCCTGACCGCCAGCTCCCACCCGGGGGCGGCGGCGTTCGACCGGATCCAGGCCCGGCGGGGCCT
>DATCBL010000127.1:0-3735 GCA_036511875.1 Acidimicrobiales bacterium | reverse complement strand
CTCGGCGACGTCGCGTAGGCGATGCAGCCCGTCGGTCCAGTACTGGTCGAGGAATTGGCGCAGCCGGGCCATCTCGTTCTGGTCGGCCTGGTAGAGGCGCCGGGTGCCGTCGCGGCGCTCGGTCACCAGCTGGGCCTCTCGCAGCACCCCGAGGTGTTGGGAGATGGCCGAGCGGGTCACTTCGGTGAAGTGGGCCGCGATGTCGGCCGCCGGGAGCTCCTTCGACCACACCAGTCGGAGGATCTCCCGCCGCCGGGGCTCGGCCAGGGCTTTCAGCGCGGAGTCCACGTCACGAGAGTAAGCTATAACTTACGCAAGAGTCAACTGACGGAAACGGGATGGCGCCCGTGCCACCCTCCGGCGTGATCGGGTTCTCACCCCGGGTCGGTGGGCCGTCCCGGCTCCCTCGGCGGTGCCTCCGCCTGGTCTCGGCTGTGGGCTCTCAGCGCTCCGACCGCTCGGGGGGCGGGGCGGGGGTCAGGCGCAGGCCGACCCGGGACGCCAGTTGGTCGAGCGGCCCATTCGGCACGCGGCCCCCGCCCGCGTCCTCGCGGATCCAGGGCCCGGCCCGGTGGGATCCCCCCTGGTGGGCGTCGATGCCCCCGGCGGGGACGGTGACAGTGAACGTCGAGCCGTCCCCCCGACGGACCTTGGAGACCCGCCGACCGCCGGCATTGCCGACGGACAGGATGACGGCGGGGCGCTCGACGAGACCTCCGGCCCGAGGGTGGCGGAACGGGAGCACCTGGGCGCGGTGCCGGTCGGGATCTCGGGGGTCCATCGGGCTCTCCCTTGATTACCCGACCGAGCACCGTCTGGCAAAGGGGCTGGAGAGAGGGCCCTCGTGCGGAGGGGGACGCCGGGCGGGCCGACGCGCGGTTCCCGACGTACCGGTCGTCGTCCTCGCTGTGTAGGGTTGCAGAGATGGCCGACCAGGCGCTGTTCTCCGATCTGGCGATGGAGTACATGCCTGCCCTGTACACCGCGGCCCTGCGGATGACCCGCAACTCCGCCGACGCCGAGGACCTGGTCCAGGAGACCTACCTGAAGGCGTACCGGGCCTTCGCCAGCTTCGAGCAGGGCACCAACCTGAAGGCCTGGCTCTACCGGATCCTCACCAACACCTACATCAACACCTACCGGGCCAAGAAGCGCCGGCCCGAGATCGCCGACGTCGAGGACGTCGAGGACCTCTATCTATACCGACGCCTGTCCGGCGACCAGGCCCCTGGGCTCGGGCGGAGTGCCGAGGACGAGGCCCTCGACCGGTTCACCGACACCGACGTGAAGGCGGCCATCGAGTCGCTGCCCGACACCTTCCGGATGGCGGTCCTGCTGGCCGACGTGGAGGGATTCTCGTACAAGGAGATCGCCGAGATCACCGACGTACCCATCGGGACGGTGATGAGCCGGATCCATCGAGGAAGAAAAGCCTTGCAGAAGGCGTTGGTCGATGGTGGGAGTACGCGGGGCCTCGTAGGGGCGACCGACAAGGCCAGGTAGGGAGAGCGCCACCAGTGGGAGACAGGGAAGCGCCGGGCGAACCGGCAGGAGGCGTCGGGCCGGAAGCACCGGCGGGCTTCGTGGGCTGTGACGAGACCATCGAACGGCTCTACATCTATCTCGACGGTGAGTTGACCGAGCAGCGACGGCTCGAGATCACCCGGCACCTCGACCTGTGTGGGCCGTGCGTGGGGGCCTATGGGTTCGAGGCCGAGCTCCGCAAGGTCATCGCCAGCCGGTGCAAGGACCATGTTCCCGACGATCTGATCACCCGGGTGGCCGAGGCCCTCCGCCAGGAGCACAGCCGGCAGAGCAACTAGAGGCGGAGCAACGAGGAGAGCTCGGAGGCCGGCGGAGCACTCCGAGCGCCGCCGGGCCCCCCGGCTACCTACACTGGTCCTCGTGACCGACACCGCGACCTCCCCACTGATCGACGTGCCCCGCCGACCGGCCGGCGGTGCGGTGGCGTGGGACACCGCCGAACGGGTGGCCGGTTGGGTCGCTGGACGCACTCGGGCCCCGGCCCCCTACCGCCCGGACCTCCTTCAGCGGGACTTCGAGGAGCTGACGGCCCAGGCCGAGGAGTTGGTGGCCGAGTCCACCGGACTGCGATCGTCGTCGGGACCGGCCCGGGCCCGGGTCACCGACCGGGCCGGCTGGGTGCACGCCAACATCTCCAGCTTCCAACGCCTGGTCGGACCCCACCTCGATCGGCTCGACCCCGCCGCCCGGCTGTCCGGGGCCAACCGGGTCACCGAGCGGCTGGCCGTCCCCCTGGCCACCGCGGGCCGGGTGGCCACCGGCACCCAGATGGGCCTGGTGCTCGGTTGGCTGTCCACCCGGGTGTTGGGCCAGTACGACCTGCTGCTCACCGAGGACGCCGTCGAGGACCAGGACCTGGTGTACTTCGTGGGCCCGAACGTGGTGGCCCTCGAGCAGCTCCACGGGTTCGAGCCCCGCGAGTTCCGACTGTGGCTGGCCCTCCACGAGGTCACCCATCGCTGTCAGTTCACCGCCATCCCCTGGATGCGCGACTACTTCGTCTCCCTGGTGGAGGAGGGGATCGGCTCCCTCGAGCCCGACCCGTCCCGCTTCGCCGAGGCCCTCCGGCGGATGACCGAGGAGATCCGGGCGGGCCGCAACCCGCTGCGGGACAGCGGGGCGCTCGGCCTGGTGGCTACGCCCGAGCAGTTGGAGGGGCTGCACCGGATTCAGGCGCTGATGAGCCTGCTCGAAGGGCACGGGGACGTGACCATGGACCGGGCCGGCGCCGCCGCCATCCCCAGCGCGGCCCGATTCAGCCAGGTGCTCCGCCAGCGTCGGCGGCAGACCCGGGGCCCGGCCCGCCTGCTGCAGCAGCTCATCGGCATCGAGGCCAAGCTGCGACAGTACGAGGAGGGCGAGCGCTTCATCGCCGCCGTGGAGGACTCCGGCGGCCCCGAACTCCTCGACCGCGCCTGGCGGGGGCCGGAGTGGCTGCCCTCGCTGATCGAGATCCGCAACCCGTCGGACTGGATCTCCCGTGTCGGGGCCAACCCGGCCCTGTCGGGCTGATCCACCCGTCGTCGGGGTGAACGACCGGGGGGACGACCCGGTCACGGCCGCCCTGCTCCGACGGTGCACCTTTCCGCCGCCGGGGACGGCCACGGTCTGCGGGGTCTCCGGCGGGGCCGATTCGCTGGCCCTCCTGGCCCTGGCCGTGGCGTCGGGAGGCTCGGTGACCGCCGTCCATGTCGACCACGGGCTGCGGCCCGGTTCGTCGGCCGAGGCCGACGTGGTGGCCGATGCCGCCCGACGCCTCGGCGCCGGCTTCCGGTCCGAGCGGGTCTCACTGGCGGACGGTCCCAACCTGGAGGCCCGGGCCCGACAGGCCCGCCGGGAGGTGCTCGGTCCTGATGCCGCCACCGGCCACACCGCCGACGACCAGGCCGAGACGGTCCTGGCCAACCTGCTGCGGGGCGCCGGCGTGCACGGCCTGGCCGGCATGCGGGCCGGGCCCCGGCACCCCTTGTTGGACCTGCGCCGGGCCGAGACCGCGGCGCTGTGCTCGCAGCTCGGCCTACGCCCGGTGATGGACCCGTCCAACGACGATCCCCGGCACCTCCGCAACCGGATCCGCCACGAGCTGCTCCCGCTGTGCTCGGCCGTGGCCGGGCGGGACGTCGTGCCGGTGCTGGCCCGGCAGGCCGGTGCCCTGGCCGGCGACGCCGACCTGCTCGACGCGTTGGCGTC
>DATCBL010000126.1:0-7566 GCA_036511875.1 Acidimicrobiales bacterium | reverse complement strand
CGCGCAGGGACAGCGACGACCGCTCATAGACGGCGCTGCTGTAGGCCCCGGCCGCCGCGGTCAACGGCGGGGCCAGCTCGGTCCACACGAAGATCAACGGATCCTTCTCCGCCGGCACGGTCACGCGTGGCATGGGTCCCTCACTTTGCTCTGGCCCCTCCACCCCGGGCCATCGGTTCGGGGCGGCCGTGGCCCCGGTGGACGGGCTGTCGGCCCGACGCTACCGCTGGTGAGCGCTCAGGCGCCCGCCGGGGCCGGAAGGCGACGGACCACCCGGCCGACCAGGCCGGACAGGAACTGGATCCACGGACGCTCGCCCATCAGCCACAGCCAGAGCTCCCGCTTGTTGGCGATGACCACCTCGACGAAGTCCTCCCGGCTCATCCCGTTCGGCTCGAGCGCCGGCTGCCAGCACCGCCAGAGCCACAGGCCGATGCAGATGTCGTCGCTGAACCCCTCCCGCCAGTCCTGCCCGTCGAGCAGGGCGTCCCGCAGCCCCGCCTTGAGGTCCTCGGGCTCGTCGGGGAGCTCCAGCCGGGGACCCCCTTCCACCTCGAACACCGTCATGAAGGCCACCCTAGCCACCCGGTCGGCGCCCGGCGGACCCGCTCCGGGCCGACCTGGGACAACGGGTGAAATCGGAACACAACCTTCATCTGGCGCCGCCCCGGACGGCCGGGAGGCCCTGCAACCTTGCAGGCCACCACCCCGAGGCCACTCAGTGCTCGTGGGGCACGGGGGCCCGGTCGGTGTCCTGGTAGGCGGTCACATGCTCGGCATAGTCGATGAACAGCGGGGCGTCGGGGTCGAACGGACGGCGGAGGCTGTCGAAGGCGATCCGCTTGTCGAAGGCGTCCAGCTTGACCAGTGCCTCCGGATTGTCGAGCTCACGGAAGTCGAGGCGGCCGCGGGCGTTGTCGAGGGCCTTCCTCCCCCGCTCGGTCCGCACCAGCACGCTGCTCCACCCGTCCATGGAGCCCACGCTCCCGACCGAGAGGTCCGCACTCCGGCCCAAGAAGTCGGCACACTCGTCGCAGCCCTTCAACGCCGCGCCGTGGAAGTTCTTGACCGGCTCGTCCACCGCCAGCTCCCCGTCCCGGTACTCCACGATCATCCGCCCCCGGATGACGTCGACCTTGCTCACCCGCTCGAGGTCGATGCCCCGGTCCTTCTGGAGCAGCTGCAGCATCAGTCCCTGGTAGTCGAAGCTCTTGGTGCAGAGCAGGGCGATGGTCAGCACCACGGCGTCGATCCGGTGGGCCCCGGTCGGCCAGCGCCGCGACTGCATGGCCCGGATCCCCTGGATCTCGCACGGCGTGCCCACCACAGCGATCCGGGGCTTGGCCGGCAGGTCGTACTGGGACAGGTCGAGTTCGGCCAGGGCCATGGTCTGGTTGTAGTAGCTCCCGGCGGCGGCGGTGATCTCCTGGGCCGTGGTGGCCAGGTGGGCCACCCCCTTCCAGGGCTCGTCGGGATCGTCGCTCGGCCGGGTGACCAGGGCGCCGTCGATCTCGCCACCGGCCAGGGCGGCGATCAATAGGGCCGAGACCACGCCGCCGTCCTGGGCGTTGTCGGGCCGGGCCCCGGCCCGTACCGCACAGGAGTCCATCACTGCGCCCAGCCCGTCGCCGGGGGGCCCTCCGGTGATCTTCCAGTAGTTGTCGGCGGCGTCGGCCCGGACCACCGGGCTCGCCTCGTTCACCCCACCGTCGACGGCGTCACCGGTGACCGTGGACGGTGGCCACAGGGCCTCGTAGCGCAGCCCACCCCGGGGGCAGAAGTCCCAGCACAACGAGCAGCCCGTGCACATCTTGACCAGCTCGGGCAGGTCGGTGTCCTCGTCGATCCCGATGGAGTTGGACGGGCACACCGCCACGCAGGTCCCGCACTGGATGCACCGGTCGGCGTCGATGACCCCGGCCTGCAACTCCCAGAACCAGGTCTTCCCGGGCGGCTCGGCCACCCCGTTCATCTCCTCCCGGATGCGGTAGGCCTTCACTCGACCGGTCCTGTCGCCGCCGGGGCCACCGGCTTGGTGCCCAAGGTGACCGGCGTCCCGGTCCCCTCCTCGCCCAGCGTCCGACGCAGGTCGTCGTTCGGGGTACGCCGGGCCCAGTTGTAGAACGGTTCGTCGTCCCGGCGCTCGGACTGGTAGCGCCGGACCACCCGGAGCAGGGCGTCGGGGACGTCGTTGACGGGCCGGGCGTGCTCCACCCAGTCGATGAAGGCGGAGCCGGATCCGAGGGATCCACCCATGCCGATGTCGACCGCCTCGGCCAGGTGGTTGCCCACGTGGGCCACCTCGCCCCGGAAGCCGATGTCGGCGATCTGGGGCTGGGCGCAGCTGGCCGAGCAGCCCGAGAAGTGCATCCGGATGACCCCGGCGTCCTCCTGGGGCCCGGACCGACGGCCGGGCCGCGGTACCGCGCCCACCGGCTCGCCGGCCAGTTGCTCGTCGAGGAAGCGGGCCCACTTGACCGCCCGCTCCTTGGTCTCCACGATGGCGTAGCGGCAGAACTCGCTGCCGGTGCAGGCCACCACGCCCCGGGTGAACGGTCCGGGATAGGGCGAGTATTTCTGGAGCAGGTCCTCGGAGAGCATGGCCTCGACCCGGTCCTCGGGGACCCCGGTGAAGGTGATGTTCTGATCGGTGCCGATGCGGACCGTGCCGTCGCCGTAGGTCTCGGCCAGGCGGGCCGCCTCGACCAGCTCCAGGCCGTTCATCCTCCCTACCGGGACCGAGCAGCCCACGTAGACCAGCCCCGGCTCCCGCTGGGCGTGGACCCCGACATGGTCGCCGCGGTACCGGCGGGTCAGGTCCTCGCCGGCCGGCACCAGATCGAACCGGGCCCTTTTGGCCAGCTCCTCGCGGAAGCCCTCGGGCCCGAGCTCTTGGACCAGGTAGCGCATGCGGGCCAGTCCCCGGTTCTCGCGATTGCCCAGCTCCCCGAAGAGCTGGGCGATGGCCCGGGTGACCTCCACGGCCTGGTCCTGTGCCACGAAGACGTCGATGTCCGAGGCCATCCGCTCCCCGTCGGACAGCCCGCCGCCGGCCAGCAGGTTGAAGCCCAGGGCGCCGTCGTCGGCCCGTGCCGGCCACAGCCCGATGTCGTTGATCTCGGCCTGGGCGCAGTCCTCTACGCACCCGGTCACCGACATCTTGAATTTGCGGGGCAGGTTGGCGTACTCGCGGTTGCCGGTGAAGAAGTCGGAGACGGCGCGGGCGATGGGCAGGGCGTCGAAGGCCTCGTGGGCGTCCACGCCGGAGACCGGGCAGCTCAGCACGTTGCGGGCCGAGTCACCGCAGGCCTGCACGGTGGTCAGGCCGACGGCGGCGAACCGGCGCCAGATGCGGGGGATGTCCTCGATGCGGAGCCAGTGGATCTGCACGGTCTGGCGGGTGGTGAGGTCGGCGTAGCGCGACCCGAACACCCGGCTCTCGGTGCCGTCGGGGCCCTCGCCGAAGGCGTCGGCCACCACCCCGATCTCGCGGATCTGCGGAGCGGTGAGGAAGCCGCCGGGGATCTTGACCCGCATCATGAAGGCGTCGCCGCCCTGCTTCTGGGGGTAGATGCCGGCCCACTTCAGGCGCTCCACCTCGCCGGGCACCTTGGCGATCCCGGCCGGCCCCTCCTTGGAGTAGGTGTCGATGATGGCGTCGGCGATCTTCAGGGGATGGCGCTCCAGCTTCCACTGCTCGATCTCGTTCAGCTCGCCCTGGGTCCGGTAGGGGTTGATGAAGGGCATGGGACGCTCGGTGCCTCGGATGTTGAGCCCGTAGAGCTCGTCCCGGTCCTTGGTCATCTCAGCAGCTCGGGGGCGGCAGCGAGCGCGTCATCTCAGACGTGCAGCCCGCACTCGACCTTGTCCGAGTCGGACCAGCGGCCGGCGCGGGGATCCTCCCCGAACTTCACCGGGCGGGTGGTGGGCGCGCACCCGATGGAGAGGTAGCCCTGGGAGAGCAACGGATGGCGGGGGATGCCATGGTCGGCGCCGTAGCCGGCGATGTCCTGCTCGGTCCACGTGGCCAGGGGGTTGATCTTGACCATGCCCCAGTTGTCATCGAAGGACACGATCGGGGCCTCCCGGCGGGTCGGCGCGTCCACCCGCTTGAGGCCGGTGATCCACGCATCCTTTCCCTCCATAGCCTGCCTCATCGGACGGACCTTGCGAAACTCGCAGCACTGGGCGGTCCCGCACGGCCAGTCCTCGGCACCGGCCACCGGCTTGGTCACGGTGAGGTTGAGGTCGTACCGCTGGCGGATGGTCTCGACGTACTCCAGCGTCTCGGGGAAGTGGGAGCCGGTGTCGAGGAAGACCACCTCGATCTCCGGGTCGACCCGGACGGCGATGTCGATGAGCACCGCCTCCTGGAACGAAGAGGCCATGGTCAGCTTGGGCCCGAACCGGTCGACGGCCCAGGCCACGATGAGACCCGCCGGGGCGGTCTCGAACGCGGTGGACTGCTGGTCCATCTCCTCGCGCAACTGGGTCAGTTCAGATTCGCCGGCCACGATGCTCACCTTCACAACCCTCTCTGTCGACTCCTGCAGACCGGACCCGGTGCGTGCTCAGACGCTCCCGATCCCCGCTCCCGTCCCGGCCCGTCCACTCCTGCCCGTCGAGTTCGCTACCGGTCACTCACTCAACCCTCTGCGTCGCCTTCCCATTCCCGAGTGATCAGGTCAGGATCCCGATGCCGAGGGGCCCGGGAGCGCCCGTCACCGAGAAAGTGCCTGGCCGTCGGCTCTGCCGCGCCATGCTGGAGCGGTGGATCCGACCTCCTCGACTATACATGAGTAATCAGATCAAGTTTTATAAGAATCCTGGCCGAACCGGTAGGAATTGGCCCTGGCCGCTCCTCTCCGGGGTGCGCCGGGCCGCCGGGGAGCGGGTCCGGTGAGGCCCGCTCCCGAGGCCGGGGGGCCTCCCGACCCGGCGGTACCGGCCGGTCGGGACCGGGCGGGCTACCCGGTGGTGCTGGACGTGCTCGGCCGTCGATGCCTGGTGGTCGGGGGTGGGCCGGTGGCGGCCCGCCGGGCCCGCGGCCTCCTGGACGCCGGGGCGGTGGTGACGGTGGTGGCCCCCCGGGTGGTGTCGGCCATCGAGGAGCTGGCCTCAGGCTCGCGGGCCGAGCCCCACCCGGGCCCGGTCGACCTGGAGCGGCGCCCCTACCGCCACGGTGAGGCGGGCCGGTTCGACCTGGTGGTGACGGCCACCGGCGACCCGGCGGTGGACAGCTCGGTGGTCGCCGACGCCCGGGCCGCCGGCGTGCCGGTGGCCAGCGCCACCGGGGACATCGCCGGGACCCTCCGGCTCCCCGCCGTCCTGCGCCGGGGTCCGGTGACGGTGGCCGTCTCCACCGGTGGCGCCAGCCCGGCACTGGCGGTCTGGCTGCGGGACCGGATCGCCGGGTCACTCCCCCGCGGTTTGGAGACGGTGGCCGCGCTCCTCGACGAGGCCCGATCCGAGGTGCAGGCGTCCGGCCGCTCCACCGGCTCGGTGGACTGGGCCACCCTCCTCGAGGTCCAGGTCCTCTCCCTGGTCGAGGCGGGCCGGGTGGACGAGGCCCGGGCCGCCTTGCGGGCCGGCTGGCACCAGCCCGGCGGGACCGTCAGCCCGGCCCCGTGAGGTCTCCGCCGAGGAGGCGGGCCGGGAGGCCAGGACAGGGAGCCCGTCGGTAAGGTGAGACCCATGATCCCCGAATCGGTGCTGAGCCTCGACGAGATCGACCTCTCCGACCCGGCCTTCTGGGAACGTCCGTGGAGCGAGCGTGAAGGTGCCTTCTCCCTCTTGCGCAGCCAACGGCCCCTGGCCTTCTTCGAGGAGGTCGACCTGACCGAGGCCTCGGCGTTGGCGCCACCCCCCGGCCCCGGCTACCGGGCCGTCACCCGGCACGCCGACGTCACCGAGATCAGCCGTCACCCCGAGGTCTACTGCTCGGGAAAGGGGGCGGTGAGCATCTTCGACCTCCCCCCCGAGATGGTCGAGTACTTCGCTGGGATGATCTCCACTGACAACCCCCGACACGCCCGGCTCCGGCGGATCGTCTCGGCGGCGTTCAACCCCCGCCGGATCCAGAGCATCGAGGAGAGCATCGAAGGGGTGACCGACAAGGTCATCGACCGGGTGGCGGGCCTGGGCTCCTGCGACTTCGTCACCGAGGTGGCCACGGCGATGCCGCTCGAGATCATCTGCGACATGATGGGCGTCCCCCCGTCCGAGTACGACACCGTGCTCCGAGCGTCGAATGTCATCCTGTCGGGGGGCGACCCCGACTTCATCCCCGAGGGGACCGACCTGGTGCTGGCCGGCCTCGAGGCCGGCAAGCAGCTGACCGACCTGATGAACGAGCTCAGCGCCCACCGGGTCGACCATCCGGGCGACGACCTGACCACCGCCCTCATCACCACCAACATCGACGGGGAGGCCCTGACCCACGACGAGTTGGCCTCGTTCTTCATCCTCCTGCTCACCGCCGGGAACGAGACCACCCGCAACTCCATCGCCCACGGCCTGTGGGCCTTCACCGAGCACCCCGACCAGCGGGCCCTGTGGCAGGCCGATCCCACCACCATCGCCGCCACCGGCGTGGACGAGATCGTGCGGTGGGCGTCTCCGGTCATCTGGATGCGGCGGACCGTCACCGAGGACACGGTGCTGTCGGGCCAGGAGCTCCACGAGGGCGAAAAGATGCTCCTGTTCTACAACTCGGCCAACCGCGACGAGTCGGTCTTCGAGGATCCCTTCCGCTTCGACGTGCGCCGCTCGCCGAACCCCCACGTCGGGTTCGGCGCGGCAGGGCCCCACTTCTGCCTCGGCGCCCATCTGGCCCGTCGGGAGATCGACGTCATGTTGCGACGGCTGTTGCTCCGACTGCCGGACATCGAGGCCTCGGCCGAGCCGGACCGCCTCCGGTCCAGCTTCATCAACGGGATCAAGCACCTCCCCTGTCGGTACACGCCGGCCTGAGGACGGCAGCCTGCTGGGGCCTTGCATCCCAGACGGGTCTCACCCCGTGCTCGGCCGCGTGATGTCCGGCGATCGGTGCGGCTCCGATCGCCGAGCGATTCGGGCTTTGTTCGCTCAGCACCTTCAGAGGGTCCCCAACGCCAACGTGCGGGCGTCGCTGAGGTGCGGGACACCTACCGCTGACTGGAAACCAGCTGATCGAGAATCTCTACGGCATCGTCAGGGACTTCGACGGCGAGAACGAGCCGGTCCGCTCCGATCTCGACCGTGAACCTGAAGAACGGACAGCACGCCGCTTCGCGCTGGGCCAGTCTGATGACAGCATCGACTTCGGAGTCAGGGATGATGCTGAGCTCAAGTCGATTCGGTGAGACACGCTCCGAGCTGTCCACTACCCGGAGAAGCACGTCCTGCCACTCGCCCAGTTGCGACCGGGCATCGCCCGGTTCGAGAGAGCAGGAGATCGGGATACTCACGGTACGAAGTGTAGGACTCGGAGTGACGGTGCCGAACGCACACCCGGCCGCAACTCCGGGCGGGCGGGATTCCGACGGGCATCTGAAGATCCGGCAACGCCGATGATCAGGCCGCCAC
>DATCBL010000125.1:0-2239 GCA_036511875.1 Acidimicrobiales bacterium | reverse complement strand
GTGGTCCGCCGGACCTCAGGCGGTGGGGCGGTGCTAGTGGCCCCGGGCGAGCCGGTCTGGGTGGACGTCTGGCTCCCGGCCGGTGACCCGTTGTGGAACCGTGAGGTCGATCGGGCCTTCGACTGGTTGGGCCAGGCCTGGGTCGAGGCCCTGGAGCGCTCGGGAATCACCGGCGTGTCGGCCCACCGGGGCGGCTACGTGGCCTGCACCCGCTGGTCGTCACTGGTCTGCTTCGGCGGGGTGGGCACCGGCGAAGTGGTCACCGCCGACGGCCGGAAGGTGGTGGGCCTGGCCCAACGAAGGAACCGGCACGGCGCCTGGTTCCACGGCGCCTGCGTGCTCCGGTGGGACGCGGTCCCCCTGGTCGGACTGCTGGCCCTGGATCCGGACGAGCGGACGGCGGCCGCCTCCGGACTGGGAGCCGCGGTGGCCGGGGTCGCCGACCTCGGTGACGAGCTCGGCGTCGTGGCCCCCGACGGGCCGACGGTCGCCTCGTCCGTGATCGCCTCGCTCCCGTAGCCCGCGGCCGAGCCGCCCCACTTCTCTCCCCACTTCTCCTCCACGCCTCCCCACCGGCCGTCGCCCGGTCGGCCGGTGGCCCCTGCCCGGGCCGGCACGGCTCCCCACCTGGCCTTTCGGTTCGAGCTGGGGGTGGCTGGCCCCGGGTCCGGGGCCGGTCCCGACCGGATTCCCCCGTCCGATTCGGTCGGGAAAGGCCGCGTTCCGGGCCCGGATTGGGACCAGGTGGTTGACCAGTGGGGGAGTGGGGCGTAAAGTGGCGCAAAGTGGTGTGAAAGGGAGGAACCTGAACAGTCAGGTTCTGGGCACTACGGGGAGCATTGTGGGAGCAATCACCAGTGGCACGGTTCTTCGGCAGGTACGAGCACTCGCTCGACGACAAGGGAAGAGTGATACTCCCGTCGAAGTTCCGCGGCCCCTTCGAGCACGGGGGCTATCTGACGGAGTTCACGGACGGGTGCCTGTCCCTGTGGACCCCGGACCAGTTCGAGCAACAGATGGAAGCGATGCTGGATCGGGCGGCAACCAGCAAGAGCGAACGGAACCTGGCCAGGTTGTGGGCATCGACGTCGCACGAGATGGAGATCGACCGGCAAGGGCGCATGGCCATTCCGCTCCGGCTCCGGGAGTACGCCGGCCTGGAGGGCGACGTCCTGGTGCTCGGGGCAATCGATCGAGTGGAGCTGTGGAATCGCGAGTCCTGGGATCAGAAGGTCCTTCCCGAGGAGGAGCGACTCACCCAAGGCGACGACGACTGAGTGCCGCCATGCGCCTCCACGTCGTCCGCCATCCTGCCGAGGACACCCTCGGTGCCTACGAGCCGCCGGTGGTGTCCGGCCGCACCCTCGGCGGGGGCGGGGTCAGCGATCGGGTCAGCCCGGACCACCCGAGCGTCGACCATCCAGCCGACGGTCCGGTCGGACCGGTGGACGCCGCCGGGATCCGCTCCTTCGGTGCGGGGGTGCCCGTCGACCGGACCACCATCACCTCGGCGGCGACCGTCCAGACGTCGTCGCCCTTCCGGGGCTCGGACGGCTGGCGCCGGCCGACGCCCTACGAGTCGGGCCTGGCCGCAGTGGCCCGGCCCGAGGTACACATCGAACGTGTCTGGCCCATGCGCAGTCCCTCGACCGGATCCCCGGAAGAATCCTCCTCCGCTTGCTTCCGGGGAGAGCGTCGCGGCACTCCACCCGCAAGCATCGTGCCGGTCGGGGGACTGCGGATGAGCCAGGCCTTTCCCCACGAGCCGGTGATGGTCGACGAGGTCGTGGGCCTGTTCGCCCCGGTGCCTCCCGGTCTGATCCTCGACACCACCCTCGGCGGCGCCGGCCACTCGGCCGCCCTGCTCGCCGCCCACCCGGGCATCACGGTGCTCGGGCTCGACCGCGATCCGGCCGCGGTCGCCGCGGCCTCCGAGGTGCTCTCCCCCTACGGCGAGCGCGCCGTCGTCCGTCAGTCGCGCTTCGACGCCCTGGCCGACGTGGTGGCCGACGTGCAGACCGAGCTCCGGACCCCCCTCGACCAACGGGGGCTCAGCGGGGTGCTGTTCGACCTCGGGGTGAGCTCCCCCCAGCTGGACGTGGCCGAGCGGGGGTTCTCCTACCGACGGGACGCGGCCCTCGACATGAGGATGGACCCGACATCGGGCCTCACCGCGGCCGACGTGGTCAATCAGTACCCCGAGGACGAGCTGGTCGAGCTGTTCACCGACAACGGGGAG
>DATCBL010000124.1:0-3509 GCA_036511875.1 Acidimicrobiales bacterium | reverse complement strand
AGGGCCTGGTTGCCGTCGCGCAGGTCGACGCTGGCCCACCGCGGCGCCCGGGTCATCTCGCGGTCGGGCCAGGTCCGGTCGGGGAGGGTGAGCGGGCGGTAGGGACGGTAGAGGTGGAAGGGCATCGGGGAGACGTCGCAGGGCATGGCCAGGCGTCGGGGCCGGCTCTCCTCGGTCGGGACGGTGCCCGGGGTGTCGTCGGATGGGCTGCTCACGATGCTGCTCCCTTGTCAGTGTCGGTGTGTCGGTGTTCAGCCGATGCTGTTCATCGGTCGGTCGGTCGGACCTCTCGGTCACCCTCACGGTCCAGACCTCGCCCCGGCGGAGGGCGGCGGCTCCGGGCCAACAAAAAACCCCCTGGCCGTTCGGGCTCAGGAGGTTGCGGGCGAACGCGATGGGGCGCTCGCCGTCAGGTAAGAAGGAGGTCCGAGGTCGGGTGCCTGTACATGATGATTCCCATGGTGCCAGGGCAGCGAAGGATCGTCAAGGACCGGGCCGGCCGGTCAGGGCCATCACGACGCCGGCCGCCTCGATCACGGCCGCCCGACGGGATCGGAGCAGGTCGGCCATCGGACCGCCGTGCCGAGCCAGGCCATAGCCGGCCCGGGCCCCCCCGATGCGGTGGACCCGCTCGACCAGCCTCACGGCCACATACCCGCACGGCGGTGCGGCCACCGCCACGGCCACGCCGAACCCGGCCCCGAAACGCGAGCCGACCACGACGCCCACCCCCACGTAGGTGGCGGCGTAGAGGAAGAAGCTGCCGAGCACCTTGATGGTGGCTCGCATCCCGACGTTCTTCGGTACCGCGCCGGCCACCCTGACCAGCCCGTAGGGCACCGCGTGGACCGCCATCCCGATGACGGCGAAGGGAAGGGCCACCACCACCCGGGCCCCGGCCCGGGCCAGGTCCCACCGGAGCCGGCCCGACCGGTAGTCCGCGGCCACCTGGGCATCGGTCAGCCCGACCAGGTCGAGCAGGCGACGGTAGGAGTCGTAGGCCTCGTGCAGCACCTTCAGGGCCGCCCGACCCTCCGGCCCGCTCCCGGCCCCGACCAGGGCGCCGACGGCGCGCTGCCGATCGATCAGGGACACCGGCACCGGCAGCGCGGTGGTCGGGCGGGCCACGGCGTCAGCGATGGCGCCCAACTCCGAGGCCTCGGCCCACGAGCGGTACTCGTTCCCCTGGTGGCGCAGCCGCTCGGCCAGGTCGTCGGTGAGGGAGCGCACGACTCGGCGCGGGTCGCTCCGGTAGGCCACCATCCACGGTTGGGCCGGACGGGGGACACCCACCCGGACCAGGGCCCGCGACCGGAACCGTTGCTTGTCGTTGTAGACCAGGGACACGGCCACCGTCTCCACCTCGGCCACCCCGGCCGAGGCGGCCGACAGGGCGATGCGGGCCGCCCCGGTCCGCAGCGCTTGGAGGGACGGCTCGTCATGACTGATGCCCTCGGGGAAGACGGCCACCAGGGCGCGCCGCTCGAGGAGGCGGAGGCACCGGTCGAAGGCCTGACGGTTCCCGTCCGGGGAGCCCCCGTCCTGGGCCCGGTGGACGGGCACCACCCCGCCCACCTGCAGGAACGGCCAGAGGAGGGGATGATGGAAGAGGGTGGACTTCCCCAGGAACCGGGGGTACCGGGGGAGGGCGGCCATGAGCAGGAGGCCGTCGACCAGCCCGTTGCGATGGTCGGCCACCAGCACCGTGGGCCGGTCGGGCCCGAGCCGCTCCCCGTGCTCGACCTCCACGCCGGAGAAGAACACCCGGACGAGCAGGCGGGCCAGGCCCGACATGGCCTGGTCGCAGCACCGGCGGGCCCGGCGGGCGGTGGCGTGGCGTCCCCGACCGACCGGGCCGGGGACGTCGACCGGGAGAGAGGCGGTCTGACTCACACCCCCTCTTCGTCGCCGAGGGGGCTCCTGGCTCAGATCCGCTCGAAGTTGCGGGCCAGCTCCCAGTCGGTGACCACCCGGTTGGCCGCGTCCCACTCCTGGCGCGCCGTGTTGAGCAGGTGATGGTGGACCTCGGGCCCGAACGCCTCGGCCGCCACCTCGCTGGCGGCCAGGCGGTCGATGGCCTCGACCAAGGTGGTCGGGATCCGAGGCACGTCGGGGGCGTGGTAGGCGTTGCCGGCGAACGCCGGGCCCAGCTCGAGCTGGTGCTCGATGCCCCATAGTCCGCCGGCGATGGCCGCGGCCAGGGCCAGGTACGGGTTGACGTCGGCCCCGGGGATCCGGCTCTCGACCCGCCGTCCGGCCCCGCGGCCCACGGCCCGGAACCCGCAGGTGCGGTTGTCCTCGCCCCACACCATGGCCGTCGGGGCCCACGAGTCGGGCACGTACCGGCGGTAGGAGTTCACGTACGGGGCGAAGCACCAGGCCAGTTGGGCGGCGGCGAAGAGTTGGCCGGCCACGAACTGGGCGCCGACGGGGGAGTATCCCGACGGGGAGTCCTCACCCTCGGTCGGAGCCATGAGCGGGGTGTCGCTCTTGGCGTCCCACAGACTGGTGTGGATGTGGCAGGACGAGCCGGCCGACCCCATGGACCACTTGGCCATGAAGGTGGCCGCCCGGCCGAAACCCGAGGCGATCTCCTTCACCCCGTTCTTGAACACCAGATGGCGGTCGGCCACCTCGAGGGCGCCCCCGTAGGTGATGTTGATCTCGTGCTGCCCGATGCCCGCCTCGCCCTTGGAGAACTCGATGGGGATCCCGGCTTCCACCATCTGGTTGCGGACCTTGGCGATGATGTACTCCTCGCGGGACGTCTGGAGCAGCTGGTAGTCCTCGATGGTGTCGGCGTGCGGGGCCAGGTCCTGCCAGTGCTTGCCGGCCGCTTCGGGGAAGGAGTCGAGGAAGAGGTAGAACTCGAGCTCGGTGGCGCACTTCACCTCGAGGCCGAGGGCGGCGGCCCGCTCGAGCTGGCGGCGCAGGATGCGCCGGGGCGAGACCTCGACGGGCTCGCCGTCCAGGGTCAGCAGATCGCAGAGCACCAGGGCGCTCCCGGGCAGCCACGGCAGGGGCCGGACCGTCTGGGGGTCGATGACGGCGTGGAGGTCGCCGTAGCCGGTCTCCCAGTTGGCGAACCGGTAGCCGGGCAGGGGCTCCATGTCCACGTCGCACGCCATCAGGTAGTCGCACACCTCGATGCCGTGCTGGGCCACGTGGTCGAGGAAGAAGGACCCGGTGACCCGCTTGCCGACCGGCCGGCCCTGGAGATCCGGGAAGGCCACCACCACCGTGTCGATGTCGCCCGACTGGATGTGGTGGGGGAGCGTTTCGAGGGTCAGCATCCCAGCACTCTCCCCCAGTGGCGACCCGCCGTCCAGCGCTACTCAGGCGTGACGTAGGCCGCGGTGATGCCGCCGTCGACCACCAGGGCCGAGCCGGTGACGAAGGAGGCGTCGTCCGAGGCCAGGAACAGCGCCGCCCGGGCGATCTCTTCGGGCCGACCGAACCGGCCGATGGGGATGTGGACCAGCCGCCGTTGGCGACGCTCCGGATCGGAG
>DATCBL010000123.1:0-9232 GCA_036511875.1 Acidimicrobiales bacterium | reverse complement strand
TCGGGCTTGGTGTGCAGGTCGTCGTGGAAGTTGGCCGGGAGGCGGTCCACCACCTCGGGATAGGGGTCGGTGTAGACGGGGAGCGGGTCGTCGTCCTTCCAGGCCGCCGACTCGAGCACGGCCCGGATGGAGGCCACGTCGTCGGGGTGGTGCTCCCGGTACCCGGGCTGGTCCACCGGGAACCACATCACGTCATGGGGGTTGACCAGCGCCACGGTGAGGAACCAGGGTTCCGCCGGTCCCGGTGGGGCCCCGCCCGATGCCGGACGGCCCGCACCCGCTCCCCCGGAACCGGCGTTCTCGGTGAGCCAGTGGGCGGCGTTGGTGGCGATCAACGGGTCGAAGTGGACCCCGGTGCCGGCCCAGCCCATGAAGTGCCGGTCGTTGCCGTCCCAGTCGGCGAACCCGTAGGCCTCCATGTCCGGGGTGGGGGAGTGGGAGAGGTGCCACTTGCCGATGTAGGACGAGCGGTAGCCGGCCCCGTCCAGCAAAGATCCCAGGGTGGGGGTGGACGTGGGCAGCTCGTGGTGCTCGGGCATGATGACGTTGTCCAGGACCCCGTGGCCCTCGAGGTACCGCCCGGTAAAGAGGCTGGCCCGGCTCGGGGAGCACGGCGAGGAGTGGGTGAAGTAGTCGGTGAACTCGAGGCCCTCGGCCCGGAGCCGGTCCCGCCAGGGCAGGGAGACCCCGGGGGGGAGCCACGACCGCTGGCGCTCCTGGTCGGAGACGATCAGCAAGATGTTGGGGCGCGTGGGCGCGGGATCGCTCATGGGGGTTCACGGTAGCCCGGGGGGCGGCGGGGGCGGCCCGGTGAGGGATCCCCCGGCGCGGGCTGTTGGCACAAAAGTGAAATGTGTTCTACTTTTCGGACGAGCACGCCCGACGAGAAGCCAGGGGGAGGTCCGGGGATGTCCGACAGCGAAGTCCTGCACGCAGCGCACTCGCTCGAATACCCGTACTCACGTTCGGTGGGGCCGGTCATCGGCGCCTTCCTGACCGGGTTGCGGGACGGGAGGCTGCTCGGGGTCACCGGGGCCGGGGGGTCGGTCATCGTCCCGCCCACCGAGTACGACCCGACCACCGGCGAGGACACCGGCGAGATGGTCGAGGTCGGGCCGGGAGGAGTGGTGGAGTCGTGGGCCTGGGTGGCCGAGCCCCACCCCAAGCATCCGCTGGACACCCCCTTCGCCTGGGCCCTGATCCGGCTGGACGGCGCCGACACCGCGCTGCTCCACGTGGTCGACTCGGGCGGCCCCGACCGACTGGCCACCGGGGACCGGGTCACCGTCCGGTTCCGCCCGGAGGCCGAGCGCATCGGGGCCATGGCCGACATCGTGGCCTTCGTGCCCGAGGCGGGTGCCGGCCGATGACCGAGCCGGGATCCACCGACGAGCGGGGGACGGTGACCACGCTGGCCACCCCCATCCGGCTCGACTTCGACTTCACCCCGGGGATCGCCCAGTCCAAGTTCCTCCGGGGTCTCGAGCGGGGCACGTTCCTGGGCCAGCGGTGCCCGGTATGCCGGAAGGTCTACGTGCCCTCCCGGGGATCCTGCCCCACCGACGGCGTGCCCACCACCGAGGACGTCGAGCTGTCCAACTCGGGCACGGTCACCACCTACTGCGTGGTCAACGTGCCCTTCGCCGGCCAGTCCATCGAGATCCCCTACATCTGCGCCCAGGTCCTCCTGGACGGGGCCAACCTCTCGTTCATGGGCCTCCTCCAGGAGATCCCGACCGACCAGATCCGCATGGGGATGCGGGTCGAGGCGGTGTGGGTGGAGCCCGAAGAGCTCACCCCGTCCCTGGCCTCGGTCAAGTACTTCCGGCCCAACGGCGAGCCCGACGCCGAGTACGAGACCTACCAGGAGTACCTGTGAGCGCCTCCCGCCCGTCCGCCCGCACCCCCCGTCCGGTGTCGGTGGCCTCGTTCGCCCAGACCCAGAACGTCCGGCGGGACGACCAGCACAACGAGGTCGAGATGCTGATGCCGGTGGTGGCCGAGGTGTTCGGGAACATCGGCATCACCAAGGACGACGTGGACTTCATCTGCTCGGGCTCCACCGACTACCTGATCGGCGGGCCGTTCAGCTTCGTGATGGCCCTCGACGCCGTCGGGGTCTGGCCCCCCCGATCCGAGAGCCACGTCGAGATGGACGGGGCCTGGGCCCTCTACGAGGCCTGGGTGCTGTTGCAGGAGGGTGAGATCGACGCCGCCCTGGTCTACAGCTTCGGGCGCTCCTCGCTGGGCAACCTGGGCGAGATCCTGGCCCTGCAGCTCGACCCGTACTACCTGGCCCCCCTGTGGCCCGATCCGGTCAGCCTGGCCGCCCTCCAGGCCCGGGCCCTCATCGACGCGGGCAAGGGGAGCGAAGCGGAGTTCGCCGCCATCGCCTCCCGCAGCCGTCGGGACGCCCTGGCCAATCCCAAGGCCCAGGTGGCCAACGACATCCCCGCCGACACCCTGATGCAGGAGGAGTACGTGGTCTCCCCGCTCCGGCGGCACGCCCTGCCCCCGATCACCGACGGCGCCGCCGCCGTGGTCCTGGCCGCCGGGGACCGGGCCCGAGAGTGGGGCGACCGTCCCGTATGGATCACCGGGTTCGACCACCGGATGGAGACCCACTCGCTCGGGGCCCGGGACCTCACCTCCTCGCCGTCCACCGCCAAGGCCGCCGAGGTGGCCGGCGTGGCCGACGGGCCGGTCGACCTGGCCGAGATCCACGCCCCCTTCGCCCACCAGGAGGTCATCCTGCGGGAGGCCCTCGGCCTCGACGGCACGGTGAGGATCAATCCGTCCGGGGGACCCCTGGCCGCCAACCCGCTCATGTCGGCCGGCCTCATCCGCATCGGCGAGGCCGCCGCCCGGGTCCGGTCGGGCGAGGCCCGCCGGGCCGTGGCCCACGCCACCTCGGGCCCCTGTCTGCAACAGAACCTGGTCTGCGTCCTGGAGGGAGGCTGATGCCCGAGCGCTGTGCGGTCATCGGGGTGGGCCAGACCCACCACAAGGCCAAGCGGGAGGACGTCTCCATCGCCGGACTGGTCCGGGAGGCGGCCAAGCTGGCCCTGGCCGACGCCGACCTCACCTGGTCGGACATCGACGCCGTGGTCATCGGCAAGGCCCCGGACATGTTCGAGGGCAACATGATGCCCGAGCTCTACCTGGCCCCGGCCCTCGGCGCGGTGGGCAAGCCCATGTTCCGGGTCCACACCGCGGGGTCGGTGGGAGGCTCCACCGCCCTGGTGGCCGCCCACCTGGTGGAGTCGGGGATCCACCAGCGGGTGCTGACGGTGGCCTACGAGAAGCAGTCCGACTCCGACGCCATGTGGGCGCTGTCGGTGCCCCAGCCCTTCGCCGCCCCCCTGCTGGCCGGGGCGGGCGGGTACTTCGCCCCGCATATCCGGGCCTACATGCGACGCTCGGGGGCGCCGGACCACATCGGGCGCATGGTGGCGGTGAAGGACCGGAAGAACGCCATGCGCAACCCCTACGCCCACCTGCACCTGGCCGACATCGACATGAAGATGGTCGAGGACTCCATGATGCTGTGGGACCCATTGCGCTACCTCGAGGCCTGCCCGTCGTCGGACGGCGCCGCGGCCATGGTGCTGGCCTCGGAGGACGCGCTGTCCGGGCAGTACCCGCCGGCGTGGGTCCACGGGACGGCCATGCGATCCGAGCCGACCATGTTCGCCGGGCGCGACCAGGTCAACCCCCGGGCCGGCCGGGACTGCTCGGCCGACGTCTACGCCCAGGCCGGGATCACCGACCCCCGGGCCCAGTTCGACTGTGCCGAGGTCTACGTCCCGTTCAGCTGGTACGAGCCGATGTGGTTGGAGAACCTGGGCTTCTGCGACCTGGGCGACGGGTGGAGGCTGACCGAGTCCGGGGCCACCGCCTTCGACGGGGACATCCCCTGGAACCCCTCGGGTGGGGTGCTCTCGTCCAACCCCATCGGGGCGTCGGGGATGCTCCGGTTCTTGGAGGTGGCCATGCAGGTGCGGGGCCAGGCCGGGGAGCACCAGGTGGACGGGGCCAAGCTGGCCCTGGGCCAGGCCTACGGGGGCGGGTCCCAGTTCTTCTCCATGTGGGTGGTCGGGAGCGAGAAGCCGTAACTACCCCGGCGCCCCGGGGCACGGGCCGGCGGCCACGTCGGGCCGGGAGCCGGCGAACAGCGATGAGGAGCCGGGCACGTTCCCGTCCGGGCCGATGGCCGCCTTCGCCGGCCCGGATCCCCGGAGGGTGGCGTCGAGGAAGTCCACTACCACCTGCTGGACGGTGTCGAGGGCCGGGCCGGCCTGGAGGTAGGGGCTCTGGTGGCTCTGCCCCAGCATCGAGAGGTAGTACTTAGGCGGGGGCGCCTGGTCGTAGAGCTGGACGCTGCATCCGGGGGGGTTGATGTCGTCGTCGGTCCCCTGCACCACCAGCAGGGGGAGGTCGGGTGGCGACGAGAAGTAGGTGCCCCCGAAGGCGGCCAGCTCGGCGCCGGACAGGATCACCGCGGCGTCGATCCGGGGGTCCCGGCAGCAGGAGCCGGCCGCGGCGGCCAGGGTCACGTCCCCGCCGTCGGAGTGCCCGATGGCGGCGATGGAGCCGGCGTCCACCGCCCCGGCCAGCGCGGCCACCGGCCCGGGCCCGGACCCCCGGCCCGCCTGCACCAGAGCGGTGATGACCGCGGACAGGTCGCCCGGATGGTGGACGATGTCGCTCTCGTCGAGCGGTCCGGGCGAGGTCGGCGAGGTGGAGGGGTAGACCGGGTCGGCCACCACGTAGCCGGCCGCGGCCCAGGCGTCGAGGAGGGTCGAGTACCCCTCGGGGTCGAAGTCGTACCCGCCGGAGAACACCACCAGCGGGAAGGGGCCGCCGGCCCGCAGGGGGGTGGCCGCGCCCCCACCGGGGCCGGCGGTCCCGGGCTCGGCCGGATACCGCACGTAGGTCACGAAGGAGCGGGGGCCGGTCGCCGCGGCGGCGGCCTCGGTCACGGTGAACGAGAGGGAGCCCACCGGGTAGGGGGGTCGTGCGGTCACGGAGGTCGACGTCGGACCGGTGGAGCCGGTCGATCGGGCCGGCGAGGCCGCCGGCCGGGCGGCCGGCCCGTTCCGGGAGGAGAGGGCCACCGCCACCACGGCCACCACCGCGATGGCCACCACGGCCATCGCCCCCAGGGCGAGACGTCGGCGAGGCCGCCGTCGGTCGGCGTCGGTCGTCGGGGCCACCTCGCGCAGCCTACCGACGGTACCGAGCACCCGGTCGGCGGCCCGGGGGGGCCGCCGACCGGCGCTCAGCCCGACGCGGTGAACACGTCCCGGCCGAAGGTGGCGCTGACCGTCTTGGCCTGGCCCAGCTTGGCCAGGCCGAAGATGTCCTCGATGGTGGCCAGGGTGGAGTAATGGTTGTAGGGCACGGTGGAGGTGGTGCCCCCCTTGATGAAGGGGGAGATCAGGACGGCCCCGGTCCGGCCTCCCCCCGGGCCGTAGATGCCGGGCTGGGCCGCGGCCGGCCCGGCCACCTCGTTGCAGCAGGCGGTGGCGTCGGCCGGGTTGCCCCCGTCGGTGTCGGACTCGTCGAAGGTCACCTCGAGCAGGCCGTCCTTCTTGAACGCCGGGGAGTTGGTGATCTTCGGGACCCAGGTCTGGAGGAAGGTGTCGATGTTGGCCAGGGCCGAGGGGCTGCCCGACTGGTTGACGCACGGCGCGTCGTGGCCGTCGTTGCACAGGTTGGGGGTGATGAAGCTGAAGTTGGGAGTGGTCGACACCGATCCGAGGTCGCTGGCCAGGCCGGTGACGCCGGACGGGGTCCCGGGGGGGAGCGCGCTGGTGGCCGATCCGAGCGGCACCACGTGGCTGTCGCAGACCGAGGTGTCGTCGATGATCGAGTGGAAGTAGACGAAGGGGTCGTGACGGGTGGCGTACCCGTCCCCGGCCACGGCGGTCTCGGTATGGTCCGGCCCGCCGACGGCCGGATGGCCGCAGACCGCCGACTCCCGCGAGGGGATGTTGCCCATGTCCTCCATGTACCCCTTCCAGGTCAGGTGGGCCTGGTCCAGCTGGTTGGCCAAGGTGGTGACGGTGGTCGGGAAGACGCAGCCCGAGTCGGAGATCTGGCCGCCGGGGGCCACCGTGGCCGTGGCGGGGAAGTCGGCGAAGACCGGGCAGTCGTCCTGGTTGGAGGGGTTGGGGGCCTGTCCGGAGATCATGGCGATGTAGTTGTCGTTGGAGTTGTGGCCGATGCCGTAGTAGTCGGACAGCAGGGCCCCTTGCCCCGGCAGGGTCGAGGCCAGATAGGGATCCGACGAGGGGTTGGCGAACGTGACGGCATACCCCTCGTTCTCCATGACGATGACGAAGACGTGGTGGATGGCCGGGAGCGGGGAGGCCGATCCGGCAGCGGTGGTGGCGGTGGTGGCGGTGGAGGCGGTGGTGGTCGGGCCGGAGCTCCCCGAGGAGCACGCCGCCATCAGGATGGCCACCACTCCGACCAGGGAGAAGGCCAGAGGGGTCCGGCCGCGGGACCGGGTGCGGCGGACGGTGTGGCGGTCGGTCCGGAGCACCGCGGGGAGGGAGGCCATGGCCCGAAGTATTACCCGGCCGGGAGGCCGGCCGGAGACGCCGACCCCCCGGTGGGCCGCCCGCGGGGCCCGGCCCGGCGATGGCCCGGCCCCGGTCAGCGAGGCCGATACACTCGGCCTGGTTCGCCGAACATCCGGAGGCATCCCGTGAAGATTGTGGTCGACTACGACGAGTGCGCCAGCAACGCCGTCTGCATGGGCATCGCGCCCGAGGTCTTCGAGGTGCGGGACGACGGCTTCCTTTACGTGCTCAACGAGCATCCGGGGGAGGACCTGCGGGAGAAGGTGCGCCAGGCGGCCAACGGCTGCCCGACCGGGGCCATCACCATCGTCGAAGACGAGTAACCCACGAGTGCCCGGGGTCACCCCGAGGGTCCGCTTCGCTCCGTCCCCCACCGGCTACCTCCACGTCGGCAGCGCCCGGGCCGCGCTGTTCAACTGGCTGGTGGCCCGACAGTCCGGGGGCACCTTCGTGCTCCGGATCGAGGACACCGACCAGGAGCGGGGCCGCGAGGAGTGGGTCGACGGGATCATCTCGGCGCTCCACTGGTTGTCGATGGACCCCGACGAGGGCCCCTACCGGCAGTCCCTGAGGCTGGAGCGCTACCGCCAGGCCGTCGACGCCCTGTGGGAGGCCGGCTTCCTCTACGCCTGCGACTGCACCCGCGAGGAGATCGAGGCCCGCAACCGGGCCGCCGGGATCAAGACCCCCGGCTACGACGGCTACTGCCGGGAGCGGGGCCTGCCCCGGGGCGAGGGACTGGCGCTCCGATTCCGCACCCCGGATTTCGGGGTCACCGTGGTCGACGACGTCATCCGGGGCCCGGTGGAGTTCCCCTGCGCCACCATGGACGATTTCGTGGCCGTGAAGGCGGGAGGGGCGCCGCTGTTCGTGTTGGCCAACGTGGTCGACGACATCGACATGGCCATCACCCATGTCATCCGGGGCGAGGACCTCCTGCCCACCACGCCCCGAGGGGTCCTGGTCTGGGAGGCCCTGCGGTCCATCGGCTGGCAGACCGACGGCACCGGTGGGGCCGGCGTCACCGGTGCCCCGGCCCTGCCGGTCTTCGCCCATCTGCCCCTGCTGGTCAACGAGCAGCGCAAGAAGCTGTCCAAGCGTCGGGACCCGGTGGCCGTGGAGTCCTACCGGGACCAGGGCTACCTGCCCGACGCCTTCGTCAACTACCTGGGCCTGCTTGGGTGGAGCCCCCCCGGGGGGGAGGAGCTCTTCGACATCGACCAGATGGTGGCCTGGTTCCGCCTGGAGGACGTCAACCACTCCCCGGCCTTCTTCGATGTGGCCAAGCTGACCCACATGAACGGCGAGTACATCCGGGCCCTGACCACCGAGGCCTTCGTCGAGGCCTGCCGACCCTGGCTGGTCGGTGACCGGGCCCCCTGGCCCGAGGCCGACTTCGACCCCGAGGTGTTCGCCCGGATGGCCCCGCTGGTCCAGGAGCGGGTGGCCACCTTGGGGGAGGTGCCGCGGATGGTCGACTTCCTGTTCCTCGCCCGGCCGGCCGTGGACGAGGACGCCTGGGCCAAGGCCGTGGCCGGCGACCCGGAGGCCGTCCCCATCCTGACCGCAGCCATCGAGGCCTACCAGGGCCTCACCGACAGCTGGACCCGTGACCGGCTCCATGCCGCCACCCTGGCCGTGGCCGAGGGGGTGGGGCGCAAGCTGGGCAAGGCCCAGGCGCCGATCCGGGTGGCCATCACCGGGCGGCGGGTCGGCCCTCCGCTGTTCGAGTCGCTCGAGGTGATGGGGGCGGCGAACGCCCTCGACCGGCTGCGGGCCGCGGTCGAACGGGCCGGCGGCCAGGAGCGGTGAGCGCCCGTCGCCGGCCCGGGCCGTCCTGATCCCCATGGCCCGGACCGCCACGGTGCGCCGAGTCGGCCGGCTCCGGCTCGTCCTGTCGGTGGTCGCCGTCGGGGTGGCGGTGGTCGTCGCCTACCTGGCCGTCACCGCGGTCCAGGTCTGGCTGACCGGTCGGCGCTACGAGCCCCGCCCGGCCGGGGCCATCGTGGTGATGGGGGCGGCCCAGTACAACGGGGTGCCCTCTCCCGACCTGGCGGCGCGGCTGAACCAGGCCTTCGACCTGTGGAGGGGCCGCTACGCCACCGACATCATGGTGACGGGATACAAGGAGCGCGGCGACCGGTTCACCGAGGCCGAGGCGTCGGCCCGCTACCTGATGGCCGACGGCGTCCCGGACCGGGACATCTTCCGCTCCGGGGGCAGCGACTCGTGGGGGAACCTGGCCCAGGCGGCCCCGGTGCTGTTGTCCCGGGGGGACGACACCGTGCTCATCGTGACCGACCCCTTCCACGAGGCCCGGAGCCTGGCCATCGCCACCGACGTCGGGCTGCGGGCCTACCCGACCCCGGCCCAGCACTCGCCCATCCGGGGTGCCTCGACCATCCCGTACTACGCCAAGGAGACCGTCGGGGTGGCGGTGGGCCGGATCATCGGGTTCGACCGGCTGAGCTCGCTGCACACCTCGTTCGGGTCGGCGGGGGCGTAGGCCCGTGGCCGGCAACGTCTTGTTCATCACCGTCGACCAGTGGCGCGGGGACTGCCTGTCGGCCGCCGGCCACCCGGTCGTGTCCACGCCGGCGCTCGACCGACTGGCCGCGGCGGGGACCCGGTTCGCCAACCAC